>CBDVBL010000505.1:0-1518 GCA_965372205.1 uncultured bacterium | reverse complement strand
CGCAGCAAGGAATGCTCGGCGAAACGGCTACCCTTCCTCATATTCTGGAAATAGGTTTCCATTACGAGATTTTAAGATCGCGAACGTTGTATGATGGATCGGAGAGCATTAACGACCCGGCCAACACGAAAGCTGACTGGAACCGGGCGACCTTAACCGCGGCGTACGGCATTTTTCGCCGACTCAGCACCGGCGCCATAATTCCATATACATGGAAGAAAAAAGAACTCGCAGCTGTCGGTAGTAAAAGCACTACCCGCGGCATCGGCGATATTACTCTTCTGCTTCGTTTCAGTCCGATTGCCAGAAGTTTCGTCGACTTCAGGGAGTTATCGCTGGGGCTGGGAGTGAAGTTACCGACCGGCGCTGTCGATAGACGCAACTTCGGATTCCTCCTACCCGAAGAACTCCAGCCGGGTACCGGTTCGTGGGATTACAACGGCTCGATCTCCTATTATCAGGGCTTTGAGCCGGTGGATTTCATTATCAGCGGAACATACCTGGTGACGACTCCGCATAATGGCTATGAGTTCGGTAACCAGTTTTCATATCTCCTGGCCTCCAACTTCCATCTTAGAGACCGTGTTGATCTCTCGGTTGCGCTCTCCGGCACGGTGCGCGAAGGAGACCGCGAGGATGGCGAGGAGGTGCATTCGACAGGAAGACACCAATTATTGATCACCCCGGGATTTAAGGTACAGGTCATACCGGAAGCATTAGGATTGCAGGCATATTATGAGCTACCGATCTACCAGCATTTCAACGGCATGCAATTGGGCAGCGATTTTAATATCCGCCTGACAGTGGTTTATATGCTGCCGCTTAAGCGATCCGCGGAGGACGATTAGCGTAACTTCCGAGGGATACCCTTCGCACAATTAATCTATCCGCCCGAAGAATGCAGTGCCCCTATTACGCAATATGCTCATCCTCAGAAAACGCCTGCTGAAAAAACGGAACCTCCGGGAAAATCCCGAATTTTACATTCTCTTTGCGGTCTATTGACATAACCTTATGTCCCTTTCCTCCTTGACAACAATTATAAAAATATTAGCTTCTGATCGTGAGGATGATTAGAGCAAATAGCGAGGCCTGCAACAGGCTGGTCCGCCTGATACTCTGGCGGATTTATATCAAAGGCCAGCTTTAAGCTATTCTCTCACATCTTGCTTTTTCAGAAAAGATAACTTATCATAGATGATGGTATTAAAATAAGGAGTTGACTATGGCTGAGATCAGCGTTAAAAATAAAAACATGAGCGGTTTCTCGCAGGCCACTGACGATGAGATCCTGAATTTCGTCAAAACCTACGGCGCGCATCATTATGAACGTCTGAACCTGGTGGTTCGTAGGGCGGAGGGCGCCTGGCTCACCGATATCGAGGATAAAAAGTATCTCGATTGCCTGGCCGCGTATTCTGCGGCCAACCAGGGACATCACCATCCGAAAATCGTCAGGGCGGTTGTGGATGCCCTGTTGGGCGGCTACGGCTCGGTCATCTCCAATATGGTTTATAC
>CBDVBL010000504.1:0-1590 GCA_965372205.1 uncultured bacterium | reverse complement strand
TCATGAGCCCAGATTACATCAATCTGCTCGAGCTGATCGAACGAGCGCCCATAATCTATGGAGGTTGGCGTCGGTTTGTGCTTATAACTCCCGGCCGACCATGTTTCGACTACATCGACAACAACCGTTTTCGGATTCGAGCGCAGCACCGGCCGTATATCTTTTACAAAGAGTAGTTCCTCAATCATATCGATTCTGGATTCGTTGACGATGGCACTGACAGCGTTGAGCCACCTGCTCTCTTCCCTGATTCCTTCAACATACGGCGATAAGGAATCGACATAGGGATTGTAAACCGGGAGATCGTAAATGTCAGTCACTATCTGCCTGCTAATTGCCTTCTTTCTGCGTTCAACTGTTCTGTCAGGCAGGTTTCTCTGAAATTCCTGTATACGTAATGCCGTATCCGGGCCTTTATCTTTGAAGAAAACCCAGTATACACCGGTCGAATCGGATGCATATATCAACTCAGATGATAATGCTAAGACCGAAATCGAAATTCCGACCATTATGGTAGTGGCTCTCATCAATATCCATATTCCACGGTATAGGTGATTTCTTTTTCACCCCCTGCCGGAACCGTGACCTCGAATTCAATCGTCTGGAAATCTTTCTTCGTGTAGTCGTCGCTTTTCTCGACGATCTCCCAGTATCCATAGAGCTCTTCGACAATAATCAATTTGGCATCTTCAGATTTATGATTCCTGATCTGGATCTCGAAGCTGTCGGCATTTCTGTTACGACCCAATTTTCTATGGTCCGTTCGTTTTCTTTCAACCTTGATATCGAACGCGGTTCCCATGAATATTTCGGCTTCTTCGCCCGCCGGCGTTCCCTCGAAATCCCCCGATCCCAGGAACGTATCTGTATTTTTGTCTATTATCCCTATTCTCCCAGGCGGAAGAGGAAATCCCAGCCCCGATTTTTTATCGTTCTTAAAAGCAATTATCGACTTGACGGCGGATTTGGTCTCCGACCATTGATACTTATAAAAATGATCGACATCGATCTTAATCGGCAAGAACAGAGCCGCCTGCTTGGATTCCCTCTCTCCCACCGCAATCTCGAATGGGAGTCTGAAGCGATGATAATCCACAAGAGGTTCAAGGTTTAATCCGGTAGTTTTTTCGGAACTACCCACCGCGAATTTGTCGGCTGATCCGGACGTCGGCTTGTCTCGTTCCACCTGCCCCGCAACAAGAACGAGAGACGCTCGGGGAAATGACAGACCGCACTGGTTGTCGAGACTTATCCAGGCTGAAAGCTCGCCTTTATTGCCGCCTGCGTATTCGAGATGGTATTCTGCCTGCCATCCCAGCCCGCTGGTCAGGTATGAAAGCGTCAGATCCTTCTTCCCCGAGCCTTTTGAATTAATCCCCACGCTAATTGTCGGACGGCTGACCAGCCCCTCGGGCAGTTCAGGGAGATCGATATTCTTCAGATCATCGCGTTCGTAGATCGATACCGGCCCGGGCCAGCCCTGCGAGGCCACGAAAAGATATTTCTTATCGTATCTCACCAGGATACCAGTAATTAAAGAATCACCTTTCTGGATTTGAATCTCGTTACCCACGAACTTATACAATAGCC
>CBDVBL010000503.1:0-1618 GCA_965372205.1 uncultured bacterium | reverse complement strand
AAGCCCGGCAGCGATCTGGTCGGAGGACTCAGAACCTTACCGTTGATGTATAACCAGGACACCGGAGAGTACAAATTCACGCTGGTTTATTATTCTCAATATCTCGATGAAATACCGGTCTTCAGAGCCGATCTGGGACTTCTGGTTCGCAACGAACCGGGGTATCCGCTGGTGATGGCGTCTTCGGCACTTCGGGATCTGGGTGATTTTTCCACCCCCGTCGGTGTCGGAATCAATCCGGCTACCGCTCAAAACGCCGCTAATGCCTTTCTTCCCGACCTGAACAATTTCAGCGAGCCGCGGTTGGTAATCTGGGCCGGTGTTAACGATCAGTATAGCAGTCCGGCGGCGGCCACGGAGATCATCGCTGATAACGGCAGATACGCCATGGCGGATTACGAAAAGTGGTTGTTCTTAGTCGATGCTCAGAGCGGCGAACTGCTTTATACCGAAGATCTGATTGTTAATACCGATGTCATCGGCAATGTCAGCGGTTTGGCCACGGAAGGCTGGGGCGCCGATATCTGTTCGACAGAGGTAGCTGTGCCTCTACCTTACACGAGGGTCTCAATTCAGGACCGAGAGTGGGCCTATGCCGATGAAAACGGAGATTTCGTTATACCTAATGATGATGATACGGAGGTAACGGTCGATTCATATATCCGCGGCCAGTGGTTCAGGGTATTCAATCAATCCGGCACCAACGCTCATCTCGACACAACTGTAATCCCACCGGGCCCGATAAATTTTGTACATAACGAGAGAAACATATCAGAGTATAATCGAGCGGAGGTCAACGGTTACGTCCATGCCAATGTTGTTCGCGACTTCGTTTTGACCTATCATCCCACGTACCCCACCATCTATCAACAGACAGAATTCCCGGTAAATGTCAACTTAAACGATAACTGCAACGCGTACTATGATTACAGTTCCATAAACTTCTTCACCGCCGGCGGAGGTTGCCCCAACACCGCCTTCTCCACGATTGTGCATCATGAATATGGCCATCACTTGGTCTCTGTGGGAGGAAGCGGACAGGGTCAATATGGCGAGGGACTCGGCGATATCATGGGAGTGTTGATCTCCGATAAATCGGGATTGGCTTACGGATTCTTCGGTAACTGCAGCGTGCCGTTGAGAGACGCCGACAATAGTCTTCAGTATCCCTGTAGCGGACCGATTCACGACTGCGGACGGCTTATCTCGGGGTGTATCTGGAGCACTCGTAACGAACTGATGGTTGATTACCCCGACGATTACATCGATATATTGGGAAGCCTGCTGGTTAATTCTATCCCTCTACACAGGGGAGATTTAATAACTCCCGGAATTACCATCGATTTTCTCGTTCTCGACGACGATGATGGAGATATCGATAACGGCACTCCTCATTACGATGAAATCTGCGCCGGGTTCGGGGCTCATAACATGGACTGCCCGGAAATCGTCCTTTTGCAGTTCGAATATCCTGACGGCCTTCCCGAAATGGTAGATCCGGCAGGCGAGACCACCATAGGCGTTGAGGTAGTCGGGGTCACTGAGGAACCTCAGCCGGGCACGGGCAAGATGTATTACGATATCGGCCAGGGCTGGATAGAAATGGAGATGGAAGAGA
>CBDVBL010000502.1:0-1624 GCA_965372205.1 uncultured bacterium | reverse complement strand
GGTCGCTGGTCTGGGGATTATCTACGTCAAGCTTCTTGCCTATAGCAATAGCCTCCTCGGACGCCAGAACCTCATAAGCCTTAGAATGTTTTGATTCGGTCCACTTGGTATATTGAGCGCCTTTAGCTTCGCTTTTGTGGCAGGTTTTGCATTTAGCCGATCCCACATACTGGTGTTCGACCTTCTTCTCCTGAGCAATACCCATGGCAAATAACCATAATATAGCCATTCCGACGATCATCCCGACAGCCAATACATTCTTCACTCAAACACCTCCAGGTTGAAATCCATTTCAGGCCTATTTATGACGAAAATCATATTACCCGCCAGCTTTTATACTGTCAAGCAATTTATCGGTTCCGATATAATTTCCGCATAATTTGAGATATTTATACTACTTTTGAAAAATCGGTGCTTTTTGTCAACTATTTAAAAACTGCCCTACTCACGATCGATTCCCTGCAGGAAAATATCGAATTCCTCAGATGGCGGCACCGCAATTGTACTTTGATAAGGAAGATATCCATCTTTTTGAATGCTGATTTTATATATGCCGGCATTTAGATTGGCCGCCATAAAATGCCCGGATTCATCAGGCGCAATTCCCAGGATCTCTCCGGTATCCTCATTCTCCAGGAATACCGATACCATAATAGCATTCCTGGTTTGTTTATCAACCACATAGCCTGAAAACGAGGGATAATTAATGGCGTCTCTGGCGCTGACAATCCCCCAGCCATAACGGATATCCGGTCGGGTAGCGTGGCTGGCAGTCGACATTATGGCCTGCTTTACTTCAAGCGGGCTCCATTCAGGTTGGGCCTGTACCACTAACGCCATCACACCCGCGACTAAAGGACACGAGAGTGAGGTTCCGTTCCAGAGTCCGAAACCATCGGTCGTGTAAGGGCTGGCGGCCACGGTTGCCACGCCCCGCGCGCAAACGTCCGGTTTGATTCTGCCGTCGGCAGTTGGCCCCCACGACGAAAATCCTGCCAGCTCCCCGTTCCACCGGACGGCGCCTATCCCCAGCGAGTAACGAGAGTCGGCGGGAGCGCCCAGGGTGAATCTCCCCGGCCCCTCATTACCCATCGAAGAACAGAGGATCATCCCTTTACGAAAAGCAATGTTGGCGGCCACGGTTGTCACACAGGTTTGACCGTCATAATCGTCGGCGATATACCAATCAGAATACGATAGTGAAGACGAGGCGATGTCGGCGCCCATCCGCTCACCCCACTCCAGCCCGGCAATATAGTAATCCTCTTCAACCGCCGTTTCCGATCCTGTTTCCTCGGTCTTGCATAATATATATGAAGCGGCAAAGGCCGGCCCTATCAACTCTCCCGGATAATACCCGCCGATCGTTCCCAAACAGCCCGTTCCGTGACGGGGCTGCTCGGGCAGATCCTGCGAGGAATCGAAACCGACAAAATCGTCATCATTGATGAAATCGTAGGCGGCCAGGATATTCATCTGGTTGAACGCGTGGTGATAGGTCAGGAATCCGGTGTCGAGAAAACAGATAATTACCCCTTCTCCATGATACCCCTGCTCATGAGCCCAGATTACATCAATCTGCTCGAGCTGATCGAACGAGCGCCCGTAATCTATGGAGGTTGGC
>CBDVBL010000501.1:0-1625 GCA_965372205.1 uncultured bacterium | reverse complement strand
ATTTTTCTGATCAACTTAGACTGGTATACAGGATTGAATTGACGGGAATCATCTACAGATAATATCGAATCGAGATGCGAATTGTTGTCTAAAACTCCAGGAAGTTCCGTTAAGAAATCGAGCCGGCATTCCCGGAACTTTCTCTTAAAAGCCCTGATCGCCGGGGTGCACATCAAAATATCGCCTATCCGGCGGAGCTGTATGAATAACGCTTTTTTCGGGGCAGTCATATTTCGGCATCCTCAAACTGCAAATCGTGCAGCTTCTTATATAATCCGCCTTCGCTGAGCAGATCGCCATGGTCCCCCTTCTGGACTATTTTCCCACCCTCAACAACCAGTATGACATCCACCTTACGTATGGTAGAGAGACGATGAGCAATCAGGATGACCGTTCTACCGCTCAAAAGGTTCGAAATCGCTTGCGTAATAAGTTGCTCGGATTCGGAATCGAGCGAGGAAGTGGCCTCATCGAAGATCAAGATCGGCGGATCTTTCAACAACGCGCGGGCAATAGCCAGCCTCTGTCTCTGGCCGCCGGATAGCTTAACTCCCCGATCCCCGATAGAGGTGTTCAGACCTTCGGGCATCTCCTTCACAAAATCAAGAGCGCAGGCGGCTTCTAAAGCCCGCTCGACCGCGTTCTGACCGATATGCTCCTGCCCGTAGGCGACATTATTGTAAATCGTATCGTTAAAAAGGATAATCTCCTGAGTTACGATTCCCAGCAGGTTTCTCAAAGACCTGGTTTCGATATTTTTTAAATCGATGCCATCTATGGTAACCCGGCCGGAGACAGGATCGTAGAAACGAGGTATTAAATCGACTATTGTCGATTTGCCTCCGCCGGACGGTCCCACAAGCGCCATTGCCTGCCCCTTTGGCAGATCGAAAGTTATGTTTTGAAGTCTGAATCCGCCGGAGGTATAATTGAATGAAACGTCTTCAAACCTGATGGCCTGGTCGAATCCACTCAAAACCACAGGGCTTTTTGCGTCCACTATTTTCGGCTCGGTGTCAAGAATGCCAAATATACGCCCTGCAGCAGCCAAGCCCTGCTGGATATCTATGTTGACACGGGCTAAGACTTTTACGGGCTGCATGAGGGAAAACATCGCTACCAGAAACAGGAGGAATCTATCGGGGGTCAGGCCGGAACCGCTCAATATCTGGCGGCCGCCATACCATAAAATCAACGTCCCGGCAGCGACGCCAAGCATCTCCGTCAGGGGGATGGCCAGTGATCCGACCCTCGTTAAGCGAACCATCGTCTTGAAAAAATCGTGCGTCAGCCGCTTGAAGCGACCCAATTCGAACCTCTCCATGGCAAAGGCTTTAACCACCCTGATGCCGGATATGGTCTCCTGCAAAACGGTGGTTATGGATGCCATCTTTTCCTGAGTAATCCTGGAGCTTTTCTTCAATTTCTTGCCCAGAATCCCTATTAAGCCGATGGAGGGAGGAAGAACCAGGATACCGGCTAAGGCCATCTTCCACGATGCCGCAAAGACCAAAACGGCAAATACGATGCTTAAAAACAGATTTTTTATTAGATCCGAAAGGCCATTGGCGACCGCTCCACGGACGAGGGTTATATCATTGGTTATTCTCGATATTAATTCCCCT
>CBDVBL010000500.1:0-1632 GCA_965372205.1 uncultured bacterium | reverse complement strand
CCCGCCTGCTCTACGAGATCGTAGCTGTTCTGAAAATTCCGATCGGTCTCCCCGGGAAAGCCCACTATGATATCGGCGCCTATGGTAATCCTGGGGATAGCAGATTTCAATTTCCCAATGATATCAACAACCACACAGCGGCCATATTTCCTCCCCATCGATTTGAGGATGGCATCGTCGCCCGATTGAATTGAGATGTGCGCATGAGGGCAAACCCTCGGATCGGATGATATCATGTCAATCAGATCATCGTCTATCTCCGATGGATACAGCGATGACAGCCGAATCCGGGGCATTTCCGTCTCTTTTAGAAGGCCTCGAAGCAGGCCGGATAGATTCACATCATCACACGAGTATTTTCCTATATGGACTCCCGTTAAAACAATCTCCTTATAGCCGTTTTCGAAGAGCCTGTTGACTTCTCTGGTCACGAACTCCGGACGTCGAGACCTTAGAGGCCCGCGGGAGATCCAGATGGTGCAATAAGTGCAGCCCCGGTCGCAGCCCTCCTGAATCTTCACGAAGGCCCGCGTGAGATCCCCCATGTTAGAAATAGCCCGGGAGCCGAATTCCTCACATGATGAATCATCCGGCAAAGGCCGCGGTATATCGAAGAGATCATTAATTCTGGCCGCTATCCTCTCCTTTTCCAGGTTGGAAACGACCATATCGGCGCCGATCTCTTTTATTTCGTCCGGGCGCAGCTGCGCATAGCATCCGGTGACGACCACCTTCGAATCGGGAGCCGTTCTCCTGGCCCGCCGGATCAACTGCCGCGAGGAAACATCGGCGCCGTTGGTGACGCTGCAGGTATTGATTAGATAACAATCCGCTCTTTCCCCGAAAGGCACTATATCGAAGCCTCCGGCCTCAAGGGATTCGGAGATGGCCTGGATCTCGTACCTGTTGAGCTTACAGCCAGTATATGCGAGGGCGACCTTAGGCATCGGTGTTCGCTTCCACCGGTTTCGGGTTTCTCGATCTCCACCAGGCGTCAACCCTCGGCGCAAATATAAACGCCAGAATACCCAGCGCGCATCCGGCGATCAGATCGACAACATAATGATGCCGCAGATATACCGTTGACAATATCAAGCCGGTGCAGAACGGCAACATTATCCAGAACAACCGCCGAACATATTTGAAGGCAAACAGCAGAGAAAGAAGCGTAACAGCCGTATGCAACGAAGGAAATGCATCACGCGCGTCAGATGGTGCCAGGTTGACGATTCTCAGCGCGGTATCCGCTATAGGCGTGCCATCGAATTGAAGCGTAAACATATCTTTCAATATTATCCTGGGGGACGCCGCCGGAAACAAGACATAAAGAAAATATCCAACATAAAAACAAAGGATGACCGAAACAAGAGTCTCCCGGAATTCCGGCTTTTTGTTTTGTATATATAGAGTAAACGCGACAAGCGGCGCGAAAAGGAAAAAGATCATATAGCAGAACGAAAAGATCTCGGTCAGAATCGGATGGATGAACTGCTCGGCCCAGACAACCGGCTGGACACCGAACATCCACTGGTCGATGGCGATCAATTTATCATGGATATCGTTGGGATTGACGAAATGTATGGTGTCATGAAGATTTGAATATAGAGCGCTGCAATATGATCTTTTTCCTTT
>CBDVBL010000499.1:0-1643 GCA_965372205.1 uncultured bacterium | reverse complement strand
ATTACAAGCCCCACTCCCAGCCATATCAATTGCTTCTGGTAAAGGGCTTTTACCTCCGGCACCGATGAATAATAATTGGCGGCATAGATAAGCAGGACCCCTATGAGGCTCAAGATCAAGGCCGGAAGGAATATTCTTAGATCGAAAGTTTTATTCATGGCCGGGCATTCACATTATCCGAAGCGCGCGATAACACCGGCAGGTTCTCGAAATATTTTTCTAAGACTCTTCTGGCCAAGGGTGCCGCCACTGTGCTACCGTGACCGGCATTTTCAACTACTACAGCCACGGCGATTTCCGGAGCTTCGGCGGGCGCAAAGCATATAAACCATGAGTGATCGTCACCATGCGGGTTTTGGGCCGTCCCGGTTTTTCCGGCAATCGCTACACCTTCAATTGCCACCGAGCGCGCCGTTCCATGCTCGTCAGCTATGACTCCGAGAAGTCCCTGATGCAGTATGTCCATATTTTCCGCGGTAATAGGCAAGTGGCCCATGATTTCCGGCTCCATTTCCAGAATTTCATTTTCAGGAGATATGATCCTGGAGACGATTCTCGGTCTGTAAATGATGCCATCGTTTCCCAGAGCAGCGAACAGCACCGCCATTTGTAAGGGCGTTACAAGAAGCTCCCCCTGCCCTATGGCGAGGTTCAAAACCAGGTATTTTGTCCAGCCGTTCTCTCCGTATCGTGAATCAAAATATTCCGTCGAGGGAACCAGCCCGGTGAATTCACCCGGGAGATCGACTCCAGTTGGGACTCCGAATCTGCAATCCCGCACCATCTCGCTCCAGAGATCGATTCCGAACTCGACACCAAGCTGGTAAAAATAAACATCGCAGGACTGTATTATGGCATCTACGATGTTAAGTTTTCCATGGCCGCCGGGACGCCAGCATCTAAATACCCTATTGCCGAATTTTTTTGCTCCCCTGCAGGGATCGAAAAAGCTTTCCGTCGTTATAGTATTATTTTCGAGGCCGGTGACGGCAGTGAATAACTTCATTGTGGACCCCGGCGGATAAGTCCCCTTTATACCTCTGTTGAATAGAGGATGAAGAGAATCTGATGATACGGCTTCCCAGATCTCCCTGGATATCACGCCGGAAAATAGATTGGCGTCGAAATTAGGAACCGATGCTAAGACCCGCACCCCGCCATCGCGGGGATCAATCGCAATTACAGCTCCCGAACCATAACGAGCCAGTTCTCGCTCAGCTAACTCCTGTAGCTCCCAATCGATCTCCAGCTCCAGAGCAGATCCTCTAACAGGACTGATTCTATCTTTTCCGGGCAGCTCACCAAGAATTCTTCCTCCGGCGGTGACCTCAAGATATTTCAGGCCGTTCTCTCCCCTCAGGTGGCCTTCATATTGTTTCTCCAACCCCTCTACTCCGATTACGTCTCCCAGAGAATAATTACCGATATTATCATTAGAAAGATCAACCTCCGCCGCCTCACCGACATAGCCCCAGATGTGAGAGCCATAATTATCCTCAGGATACAGCCTGGTCGGTTCGACCTGGAAAATAATACCGGGGAACTCCAGCGCATGCTCCTCGATATAGCAAACGGTTTCAAACTTAAGATCTCGTTTTAATCGGATAGGCTGAAAACGGCCCTGCCAGCCCTGTCTGATCTGG
>CBDVBL010000498.1:0-1654 GCA_965372205.1 uncultured bacterium | reverse complement strand
TTATCAAGTTCCTCAAAACGTTTCTTGACTTCATCAGGAATAATCAAGCCGAGATACTTCATTCTCTCTTTAAGCGATTCGTCTATCGGCTTTTGCCCGCGGTTTTTGCTCGAATCCTGTCCTGCCGCCGATCCAAAAGAAATCATCGCCATGAACATCAGTGTAACCATCAGAATTACGGAATGCCTTTTCATAACACCTCCACAATTAAGAGCCATTTATCCACATTTAATTTATCATATGTCGAGTTAATGTCAACTATTTTCGGTGAACTGCGGGCATTATTTTCCGGAGGTCGATCTTTGCTGGTGAGGGCCGAAGTATAGAAGCGAGGATTTACCTGAGATCGGCGATGCAACTTCCTAATATGGATCGTGAAATAAAAAGAATTGCCGCAAACCATCGGTCTGCGGCAACTTTCAGGGCATTCCGGATGCCCGATATAGTCTAACCTGAAAAAGGCGCTAAGCCACTTAAACTACGGCTATCAGCATTATCCCCTATTGAATGCCATCTTCCGCCTGCGAACTACTGCCACCGTGCCGGAAGCCAACAACAAGAGCGCCATAATTATCATTCCCCATTCGGAGAGAGTGGGGATATCTTCAGCTGGACATTCTACCTCAGCACAGTTTTGGCCGGGGTAAAAAATACCGCCATTATCTTCACAATAATTCTGGGTTTCAATTGTGCATGAACCATCAGTCCAGCAGCATGCGCCGTCACCGCTCATGGAAGCCATGACTGCCTCGTAGGCATCGATAATGCCCATGCCGTAGTCGTTATCCTCACCTTGCTGGCCGAGATCCGTAGCGGTCTCCAGCAATATCTCGCCTATCTGATCGGTTGTAAGATTGGGATTGACTTCTCTCATCATGGCCACAACGCCGGCCACGTGCGGGCAGGCCATGGAAGTCCCGCTCCAACCGCCTTGATACCCGCCACCCGAGACGGAGCTTCTGACATCTACGCCGGGAGCAGAGACCTCAGGTTTAATAGTATCGTTTCCACCGGGCGTGCAGTCCGAAGGCCCGCGAGAGGAGAAACCTGCTATTGGAAAGTTGGGGTCGTTACCGTCGAGCGCTCCGATAGCAAAGCTCTTAATATCAGTAGTCGCTCGATCCGGCGGGCGCCCGACAGTGTAAGGACCGGACCCCTCGTTGCCTGCCGCGAAGAGCACGAATACACCGGCGGCCTCGCAGCCGTCGAGGACTGTCCAGAAGGTTTCTTCACACGGAGGATAACCATGGTATGTTGTCACACGCCAGGAGTTGGAACAGACATCCGGAACATCCCAGACTGTCTCCGGATCGCCGTCGGGGTCCGCTATCCATTGAAACGACAGTATTGCATCCTCAACCGTCTGAGGGATGGAGACTCTATCTATGACACCCGCGGAGATCCACTCCGCGCCGAACGCTACACCGATGGTATCCCCGGTGTTCACACCGAGACCGCAGATGGTGCCCATAGTGTGGGTTCCGTGCGAACCCCAGGCCTGTGGGAATTGAGTATTGGTTACGGGATCAAACCATGCCCAGCCGGGATTGCCGGCATACCGGGAATCGTAGCCTCTCCAACGCGCATTCAACGCCGGATGATTGCCGTCGACACCGGTATCGAGATGGCTGACCAACCGTCCCGCACCGGTAAT
>CBDVBL010000497.1:0-1667 GCA_965372205.1 uncultured bacterium | reverse complement strand
AACCGCTGACCTGCTGATTACGAATCAGCTGCTCTACCGGCTGAGCTACGGTGGCTTATATCGACTGCTTTAGTATATTATCGGACGATTGAAAAGCAAGCCAAATGTTGGGGAACAGTAATTGCCGTAGGGGCGTATTGCAATACGCCCCTACGAGAGAAAATTCATTATTCCGCGCTTTATTTCAATAGCACCATCCGCCGGGTTTCTGTGAACTCTCCGGAGGTTATTTTATAGAAATAGACTCCCGACGATCTATCTCCCGCATCCCAGACAACCTGATATGTGCCTGCTTCCTGCTTTTCATCCACCGGCGATGCCACTTTGCGCCCTAACAAATCATATATCTCGATATTGACATGCCCCGCCATCGGCAAAGTATATTCGATTGTGGTGGAGGAGTTGAAAGGGTTGGGGTATGTTCTTACTATCGATGTTTCTTTCGGCGGATTGGCTTGAGACTCGACGATCCCTGTCCATTCTGAGAGGATCTCGAAAGCCGAGGGTGTGACAACGCTTATTTCGGTTTCCCCGAATACGGTGATTTTCAGATAGCAATTATCGGAGTTGATACCATCGGGCCAATTCAATTGATGCTTCCCGATGTTTAGGATTTCCTCGGCGATCAGTTGATACGGGCCATCCGGTCCTGAATATGAAAATTCTATATTGACGGTTGCTGCCTGTCCTTCGGGGACCGCGGAAATCCATTCAATCCATCCGGCCGCTCCGCCGCGAATTATCTCGTTGCCGTGCGGGTAAACCGACACAACCGATAATTGTTCCGGAGTGGAGCTTTCCTTATAAAAACGGGCATGGTTTTGCGTGCTTGGCCAGCTCCCCTCATTGCTTACCAGGGCGATATCGCCGTAACCGTTGCGGTCGACATCGGCTCCGGCACGCAATGCATTGGCGTACCCCGGCGAAGGAGTGTTGAAAGAGTCAATCAGCGTCCACGAATTCCCGCCGTCGCCAACGAATATACCGACAACCCCGGAGCCGTAACCGACAACGTCCAGACATCCATCGCCGTCCATATCAGCAATGTCGACCATTCCGGCATCCATCTGGTTGCCCAGATCGTGGCTCAAATCTATCCATGTCTGGCCATCATCGTCTAATTTCCAGACCTCCAGCGAACCGTTGCCCGTTACTATAGCAACTTCATCGCGGCCGTCGTTGTCGACATCGCCTAGAGCGATATCCTGATAACCGATATTCCCGGGAGGCGTAATGCCCCCGCCGATGAGGACCTGAAAACTGCCCTCACCATCGTTTATGAAAATTCCTGAGTCAGCGGTGCACGAGGCGATATCCGGATAACCGTCGCCATTAATGTCGCCGAATTCAACATAAAGGTTGCAGTTTCCCCCGTTGTAGCCGTAAGCATGCGTCCAGGTGCCGTCGCCTTCGTTTCTATAGACGTGTATGCCGCTTCCATAGCCGAAGGAGGCGCTGACTAAATCGAGATCGCCATCGGCATCTATGTCGCCGAAATCCGTCCCGAACATCCCCCAATCTTCGCCGGCTGTGGCCAGACCATCATCATACGGCGTCCAGTTCATGCCGGTGCCGTCGCCCAGCGCCACATCAATCAGCTGGTCGAGATCGCAAGAGCACACGACAGAACTCCAGACACGGGCTAGCATCGAGGAGTGCATCTCTGG
>CBDVBL010000496.1:0-1675 GCA_965372205.1 uncultured bacterium | reverse complement strand
CAATTATTCGAATCTTTGAAAAAGACCGTCTGCGCCCAGGTTGGAGCTAAGGGAGCGGATATTATGCATCCTGCGGAGAATGGCAAATTCGTTGCACGGTCTGCCGGCGGTTCCGCCGATCTGGTTCTGGATTCTGATTCCAAGCTTCTCGCGTTGATCCAAAAAAGTGCCAAGCCGCTTCTGTTGCCCGTTGCAGGTTCCGGAATGAGAAGGAACGAGCCCTTTCTGAGAGATGCCATCGGACGCGGGTATGAAGTCGCCCTGGCCATCAGAGCCGAAAACAAAACCGGTTGCATATTGATAGCCCGCGAAAAAATCGACAAAGGCCATTATTCCGATTCGAACCTGGATTTCTTATCCATTGTCTCAAATATCGCCTCCCTGGCGCTCGAAAACATTCGTCAATACTCGACTATTGAAAAGCTTTCTTATACCGACAGTATGACCGAAGTTTTCAACTACAGATATTTCTATAAGCGCCTTAATGAAGAGATGCTCAGGGCTAAAAGGTACAACCGCGATCTGGCCCTGGTAATTCTGGATATTGATAATTTTAAGCTTTTTAACGATAACTATGGACATCAGACCGGCGATTTTGTATTAAAGCGTCTGGCGGAAATTATTGCCAGGACGGTTCGATCCATCGACATCGTCAGCAGGTACGGGGGCGAGGAGTTTTGCATAATAATGCCTGATACGAATGCCGCCAATTGTGAGGTTTTCATAGAAAGGCTGAGGGCAGAAATCGCGCGATTTAAACTGGAATCGGATGTTCTGAAAAAGGATAATGTCATTACGGTCTCAGTGGGAGGAGCGGTTTACCCCCAGCACGCCTCGACACCGGATAGGATTATCTACTGCGCGGATATGGCCCTTTTAAAGGCCAAGGCTTCGGGTCGAAACCGGGCAATCATGTGCCGGCCCGAATTTATCGATGAAAAAAAATCCTCAATCGGGGGTCGTGAATGAAAATTGACGAGTCAGGGTGTTCAGGGCCGATCATTTTACAGAATATTCTGTGCATACCGATCGTGCTGATCCTCGGATTTATACTTTCAGCAGGTTTAGTGCAGGCACAGGACGATGCCGAAACGTACATTATCGGCTATACGGATGTCTTATCCATAAGCTTCTGGCAGAAGCCTGAGCTCGATCGCGAGGTGAGGGTCGGCGAAGATGGTATGATAACGTTGCCGGTAATAGGCACGATAAGAGCAGTCGGGTTGACGACAACGGAACTGGCCAAGAATATCGTGGAGCAAATGACCTTTTATCAGAGCCCGATTTCTCAGGCGACGGTCGCCGTCATGGAATTCAATTCCAGGGCCGTGTTAGTCTCCGGCCAGGTTGTTACGCCGTCAAGACTAAGCTATGAGAAAATCCCGGATCTCTGGCGGGTCATACTTGATGCTGGCGGTCCCACTGATCAAGCGGATCTCTCCCGCGTCGGGATAATTAGAAAAGTTGATGGGGAATCTAAGACCATCGATGTCGATCTTTTCAGCATACTTGGAGGGGGCGATATTTCCAGGGCTCCACAATTGCAGCCCGGAGACCTTGTTAATGTACCGCTGGCTCCATTCGGCGTTTCGATGGAATTGGGAGAGCGCCCGGATGATAAAGGCAAAAACGTTTATTTTGTGCTTGGCAGCGTGGCCTCACCGGGGGTGCGGAA
>CBDVBL010000495.1:0-1695 GCA_965372205.1 uncultured bacterium | reverse complement strand
CCGTTCGTGCCTTGGAGGAGGCTAAGTCCCTGCATGAAGTGGGCATAGCTCTATCGGGGTCGTTGGAACTGAATGAACTGCTTGATAAGATCCTTGATAACCTGAAGCGTGTCATAGAATATGAAATAGCCATAATCTATCTGGTAGATCCCGGAGACGGCACCATTAATCAGATCGCCATTCGCGGCCTGGAGGCAGCTGTCCTGGAACAACTGCATCTTAAGATGGGACAGGGTATATGCGGGAGAGTTGCGCAGACGGGCGATGGCGTCATAGTATCAGACGTTGGAACCGATCCAGACTACATTGCGCTTAGATCGCAAACGAGGTCTGAGATGGCGGCGCCCCTCAAGATTGACAATAACGTAATCGGCGTTTTTAATGTGGAGAGCGATACGCCGGACGCCTATACAAAACATGATCTGGAGTTGATGGATGGATTTGCCAGCCTGGCGGCCGTTTCAATTGAGCGGGCAAAAATGCATCGGGAACGGCTGGTCGCGCGACAACTGGAAGACGAGCTTGCCATCGCGCGCCGTATCCAGATGACTTTTCTGCCGTCCGGTGATCCCGAGATCCCCGGATTCGACGTGGCCGGGATTAATATACCTTCAACTGCCGTGGGAGGCGATTATTACGATTTCATTCCGATAGTCAAAAATCAGTTCGGTATAGCTATCGGCGACGTTTCCGGCAAAGGCATACCGGCCTCCTTGATCATGGCAGCCTTTCGTGCCAGTCTCAAAGCCGAAATCAGGAATAACTTTGCTATCCGGGCCATTCTTGATAAGGTAAATAATCTCCTGTATGAGTCTATAGAGCGCGATAGGTTTGTGACGGCAGTTTACGGCGTCCTCGATTCCAAAAACAAGATCTTTACATTCTCCAACGCCGGCCATAATCCCCCTATCCTGAGGCGGACATCGGGGGAAGTTGTATATCTTAAAGAAGGAGGCGTGGCCCTGGGAGCCATTCAGAATTCGACCTACGAGGAAAGACCCATATCACTTGCCAGAGGGGATATCCTGCTGTTCTATACTGACGGCGTAACCGAAGTTATAGACGAAGACGGGAACGAGTTTGACGTTGAACGATTGCTACATTCCCTGGATCGCTCCGGGCATCTGACGGCCCGAGAGATAATCGATCGCATTGTGAGCCAGACAAAAAAATTTGGTTCGATGAAAAGAGAAACTGATGATCTGACGATGATAGTGATCAAAACGTTATAGAAGTCATCACCTGTTAAAAATAGTAACACCGTTGGATCGACGTAACTTCCTTATAAATAATCAAATATATCTCCCTATTGAAAGTGTTATAATATTCCACATATATGCCCGTCCAGCGTTGGGAAGCAAACCGTAACTCCTTGATTTATAGCCAGTTATAATTTCGCTTTATTGGCATAGTTGTTGCCAATAGGAGACATGTAGTTTGCTTCTCTCCCCTCAGTTACTTTGGGCCGGAGCCACGCCGCAGGCGTGGCTCCGTACAAGAACCGAGGATTGCAGAAATGTAGGATAAAGTATTGTGTTGGCAAACGCAATAAACAATGTCATTGGCTAAGTTCCTCTAAGGCTATGGAAATGAAGAGGATCTGAAAATCGTACGGTGAGTTTATTAAGATGGTGCAATTTTCGAAAGATAGGCTAAAAACAGAGTTCGAGACATTAGCGGTGGTTCACCTCGATT
>CBDVBL010000494.1:0-1732 GCA_965372205.1 uncultured bacterium | reverse complement strand
CTGGTGGCCGATGGCCTTGGGGAGCAGATAAAAAAGAAGAAGATAGTCGGATATTATGAGATTGTCGACGCCATGGAGGGGAACACATCAATCGATGGAGCTGTTGAGCTTGTTAAACAACATAGCCGCAATT
Organism: uncultured bacterium; assembly: GCA_965372205.1. Lineage (GTDB taxonomy): Bacteria > Zixibacteria > MSB-5A5 > UBA10806 > UBA10806 > CBDVBL01. Next base: position 1,599 of record CBDVBL010000494.1, on the reverse strand, counting down.
ACGCCAAGCGTCAGATGACTTGGTTTAGGAATCGGACGTCCCCCAACTGGATGAATCCTGATGAGAACCGGTTCTTCGATAAAGTTTTTGCCGGTTTAGACGAATATCTTAAAAGGGCTTGACTGTAAGAGCGAATCTTGTTAAATGAGATGAAGTTATGAAAAAACGACACCCTGCGATCGTCACGATCATTTTGTTCGTAACCCTGGTTTTGCTGGCCTGCTCAAATCCTGATCCCGAACGGTTAATGAGGGCCGATACCGATAGACCGGCCAGGGAAGAAAATCATAAGACTTCTCAGAACCCGGTTACCGAATCCGACGAGATCCCGGCCGATGCCCTGGAGATCGATCGCGAGATCGATCGAGCGGAGTATTATTATGCTAGGGCGGTTGCGTACTTTCATCAGGGTATCCTCGATTCGGCTCAGCAGACATATGAACAGGCCCTGGAGGTTCTCTCTGAAATAGATATCGCCGTGGAGGATTATCCGGATCAGGCTGTCAGGATTGACAGGCTTCTAAACGAGATTGAACAGGATTTTCGCCTGACCCTGATGAGCACGGGAGTGCTTTATTCGCAATCATCAGTGGCGGCTTTCCGGGAGCTTTTCGAGGATGTCAAGAATTTCAAGAAGCTAAAAGAGTCCGACGCTTTCCGGGATTTCGATAGGGCAGACACGGTTATTTATGATATCCCGATCGAGTGGAACGATAGAGTCGAAAACTCGCTTGCTTATCTGCAAACCGTCGCCAGGGATGCATTTGCGACGTATCTTGAGAGATCCGGTAGATATATGTCCATGGTGGAAAAGGTATTGGCGGAGCACGAGCTCCCGCACGATCTCGCCTATCTGCCATTGATAGAATCTGGTTATAACCCTCATGCTTATTCGTATGCCAGGGCCGTAGGCCTGTGGCAGTTTATCTCCGCTACGGGAAAATCCTATGGGCTAAGGCACAACTGGTGGTATGACCAGCGACGGGATTTTGAGAAGTCAACCGAGGCCGCCGCCAGGCACCTTAAGGACCTCTATGACGAATTCGGATCATGGAACCTGGCCCTGGCCGCTTACAATGCAGGAGCAGGCCGGATTCGCCGGGAGATACGAAAAAAGAAAACGAATAATTTCTGGAAGCTTCGACCACACAAGCAAACCATGAATTATGTTCCGCTATTCATGGCGGCCACCATAATTGCCAAGCAGCCGGAAAAGTACGGATTTTATCCGGATTACGAATCCGCCCTTGAGTTCGATCGAGTTGAGGTTTCCAAATGCATTTCTTTTAAAAACATTTCCGCTAAAACCGGAATACCCGTCTCCGACCTGGAGCTTCTGAATCCCGAGTTACGGAGAGGGGTAACACCTCCCGATATAAAGAATTACTCCATGAGAGTCCCCGTGGGATATTCCGAGCGGTTTGTTGCCGTATATAACGATATACCATCGGAGAAGAATACCAACTGGGTAAGGCACAGGATAAGAAAAGGCGAGACCGTGTCGACTATAGCGAGGAGATACGGTGTATCGATGGCATCGATTGTGCAGGCCAACAGTCTCGGTAGAAAAAGGCGAATCTATGCCGGCAAGACCCTGAC
>CBDVBL010000493.1:0-1736 GCA_965372205.1 uncultured bacterium | reverse complement strand
ACGTGTGCTCTTCCTATATTTAAATTTGTTTATCTTTAAATATTATTTTTTGATTTTAATCTATTGACATTGAACCTAAAATTCCTTTTTCAATTTTGTCGATTTTATATCCGATAAACGGCTCAACTTGTTCGTCTCGTTTCTTGATAATAAATGCGTCAGATGATATAGTTTTGAAATTGCTTCCTTTCCTCGATCTTTCTTTCTGCTTTTCCAACTCCTTCTCAAATCCCTTCATATCCACATGCAATCCACGTTCTTTGGCCATAACCTCTGTCAAATCGACCGGGAAGCCGTATGTATCATAAAGGCGGAAAACATCGGAACCGGGGATAACCTTCGACCCGGTGGATTCGATTTTTTTGACGATATCCTCAAATATCTCAAGGCCGGTATCGAGGGTCCGTCCGAATTGCTCTTCCTCGGATTTCACAACCAATTCTATATGTTCTCGTTTGGCGTTCAACTCCGGGTAATGATCTCCCATGATCCGGGTCAAAGAGCCGACAAGCTGATACAAAAATGGCTCATGCATATCTAAGAGTCGTCCATGACGTGAAGCCCGTCGAAGAATGCGGCGCAGGACATAGCCGCGCCCCTCGTTTGAAATGATGCCGCCGTCGGCGATGGCAAAGCTGAGCGCCCTGATATGATCGGCTATAACACGATGAGAGATCCCTTGCTGGCCGTCGGAATACTCAACGCCCGATAGCTCCGACACCTTATCTATAAGAGCCGTGAACAAATCGGTCCCGTAGCAGGATTCGGCGTTTTGCAGGATCATGGCGAGCCGCTCCAGGCCGGCGCCGGTATCGACGGATGGGCTGGGGAGAGAGATGAGGTTGCCCGAATCGTCCCGGTCGAACTGCATGAAGACCAGGTTCCAGATCTCCACAAAGCGGTCGCCTTCCCCGTTGAGCTCCCCCGGATATTTGTCGCCGCGGTCGTAATGAATTTCAGAACAGGGGCCGCAGGGACCAGTTTCACCCATCGACCAGTAGTTATCCTTCTCGCCGAAACGGAGTATGCGGTCGCCAAGCTCCGGGGCGATTTTTTTCCATAGTTTCTCGGCCTCGTCGTCCTCGGTGAAGACGGTGGCATAAAGATTCGAAGGCTCAAGCCCCAGGATCCTGGTGACATACTCCCAGGCGTAGGCGATGGCCTCCTCTTTGAAATAATCTCCGAAAGAGAAGTTACCGAGCATCTCGAAAAATGTGTGATGCCTGCAAGTGAAGCCGACGTTCTCGAGATCGTTATGCTTGCCGCCCGCCCTGATGCATTTCTGCGATGACGCGGCGGTACTGTAATCTCGTTTCTCCAGCCCCAGGAACACTTTCTTGAACTGGTTCATGCCGGCATTGATGAAAAGCAACGTGGGATCGTCGTGCGGAATTAAGGGGGACGACGGCACGATTTTATGGCCGTGATCGGCGAAATACCGAAGAAAAGATGACCTGATTTCCTGCGATCTCATGCGATTGTAATTAATCCATTTGGATCGGAAAATCAAGGGATAATGGGTAGGTTGCTGCACACGGCACCAGGATCCCTCGGGCAGTGGAAAGAAAAATATCCTATCTTACAGAAGCAAATAGAAAAACATCTTGGAAAATTCATCGGCCTTATATATTTTAGCGTGCAGCATGGAGGCTGCAGGATTTCCTCAAATCGCATCTCTCAGGAAAGTTAAATGCGATCGATGAGCCCCGGGAAAGTCAAAGATATAGCGGAGAGTT
>CBDVBL010000492.1:0-1739 GCA_965372205.1 uncultured bacterium | reverse complement strand
ACCGAGAACAATACTATAACCATAGTCATTATGTATCTTCCGAGCCCGGGCATGGCATGCTCGAAGGCGCTGACCGTCATCACCACGCCGTCCTGGGCCGCGGGAACACCGGTGGAGAGTATAACCAGTGCGGTCATGGTGCAGACGATATTGGTATCCAGAAACGGCCCCAGCATGGCGATCAATCCCTCGCGCACCGGCTCGTCGGTCTTTGCCGCGCCGTGGGCCATAGGCGCCGTGCCTAATCCGGCTTCGTTGGAGAAGGCCGCCCGCCGGATGCCGGTAATCAGGACCTGCCTGAACGCTAATGCGGTCCCGCCTCCGATGATGGCCTGCCCACCGAACGCCGAGGTTACTATTGATGATAAAATACCCGGAACGGCTGAAATATTAGTTAAGATTACGTATAGAGCCGAGATAAAATAAAGCACGAACATGGCCGGAACGACTCTGCTGGTTACCAGCCCGACACGAACTATGCCGCCTATAATAACAACCCCGACAATCAACATACAGACTATTCCCGTACCGAACCTCGGAATACCCCAGTCGTTACTGAGCAGGCCCGAAAGCTGGTTTACCTGGAACATTGCCAGGCAGCCGATCATGCCGACTACCGCAAACATGATTGCCAGCGGCTTGAAATATCTGCCCAGACCAACCTCGATGAAATACATGGGCCCGCCCTGGTCGATTCCGCGCTCGTCTTTTTTCCGATATAAAGTCGCCAGCGTGCAGGTGAAATATTTCGTAGACATCCCTACCAGCCCGGCGACCCACATCCAGAATATCGCCCCGGGTCCCCCGATGGAGACGGCTATCGCCACGCCGGCGATATTACCCATGCCTATTGTCGCCGACAGTGCCGAGGAGAGCGCCTGGAAATGGCTGATCTCACCCGGATCGTCGGGATTATCGAATTTGCCCCTGAGAATATCGATTGAATGCCTTAATCCGCTAAACGGCAGAAACCTGCCTGCGATGGTAAAATAGATACCGGCGCTGATGAGAAGGATAACCAGGGGCAATCCCCAAGCTATATCAACCGCGGCGGCCCAGAAACTACCGAAGATTTCCAAACTGATATTCTCTTGCTGATGATGAATCGGTTGACAAGATCAATTGTTGCATTGCTGGGTAATATATCAGAGCAATCATCCAGAGTAAAATGAAAAGTTCGAGAATTTTGATTTTTTATAATCGATCATGCCGGAACTGTATCTTCTGTAATCGCGATACGAATCTGCCTAATGAAGGCAATAAACGCCATTTTTCATTGACCTTTATTCGAATAATCATTAATTATGCTCTATGAATGAGGCTTATCCCGATCTTCCCACCGGAACAATACAGGCGAAAAACTGCTTTATCTGCGGATTCGACAACCAGCGCGGGTTGGAAATTTGATTCTATTATCAGTGGCATTACCTAACGGGCCGAGTAAATGAAATATAAACTGGCTGCCGCCGTCGTTCTTATAATTCCGGCCCTGGTAAATGCAGAAAAACCATATTTCCAGCAAAAATTAACTTACGATATAAAGGCGGAGCTTGACATTGAATCAGCCGTACTGGCTGGTATCGAAAATATCAAATATATTAACAACTCACCGGACACCCTTCATGAAATCTATTTTCATCTTTTCTATAACGCTTTTCAGCCGGGAAGCTATCTGGATATGCAGAATCGGGAGCGGGGTTATTATCGTATATCCCGGCTCAATGAAAAAGACCGCGGTA
>CBDVBL010000491.1:0-1762 GCA_965372205.1 uncultured bacterium | reverse complement strand
GTAGCCGATGACGGCGGCCTGTTGTATTCCGTCTGGGTGCAGGGCAAGACGTTTGTTCCTTACGAGATCTTCTTTTCGAAATCCGATGATAATGGCCGGACATGGACCGGCAGCTCGTCAGATATGATGATCAGCGCCGATGACGATGAGGGTTCGCTGGTGACGGGCGATAGACCTGTCGATATCGCCGTCAATAGCCTGGGGGATTTATTCGTCGTGTGGGCCGAATCGTTGACCAATGTTGCCTATGAAATCATGCTGCTAAAATCGACGGATGCAGGGGAAAATTGGATTCATTCGGATCAGGATTTCGCCATAAGTTTTCCCGGTGACAGCCGGGCACTTGAACCGGCTATAGCCATAGACCATGACGACGGCCTGCACGTGGTCTGGCAGCAGAGGGATATCAATAACACAGTCGGAATATTCTATGGATATTCCAGCGATTACGGTGAATCATGGAGCAGCCAGGAAGCCGATCGATCTATTTCTTTCTCCGACGGCAACCACGCAGCCTATTCGGATATAGCGGTGGACGGCGATGATAACTTATATGTCGTCTGGAAGGAACAGACGATTAACGGTGACGCGGAAAGCTACGCCATTCATTTCGGTAAGAAGCTGGCTGACGAATCGGAGTTTTCGAGCGAAACTGAGGACATTCTGGCCGCTATGCCTCATATATTCTCAACCCAACCATCCATTGCAATAGCCCCTGATAATTCTATTCATATAGCTTACGAAGTCAGAAATGAGTATGGAGAAGATCCGGTCTCCTACAAGGGAGCGATCTGTTACACGCAATCGACTAACGGTGGGACAAGCTGGAGCGGTGTGGCTGCCGAGGTGTATGTTGACTGGCATCCATTCGATGATACCACAGCTGCTCATCCCACCATGGTCGTAACATCCGCTGGCTGTCTTGCGATATGCTATGGTCTTATCGATCTATCACCGGGTGAGGATCTGACCGAAGCACGGGTTTCGCTGTCAACCGATAACGGCCAAACCTGGTCGGGTAACACCGTCCCGGAAATTGTCGGCCACTGGGAGAGTGGCGGCGATAATCGACCGGGATATAATCCCAATATGTGCGTCTCTGCAGGCGACACGCTTCACGTGGTCTGGAACGAGGATTGCAATGACGAGGGAGGTTCATCGGGATATTACGAGATAATGTATTCTCGCGGGGATGTTCTGGCTTTATGCGGCCGCGACTGTGTCTACATCCCCGGCGATTGCGACCACAACGGCACTCCCGTTGAACTCAGCGACGTCATCGCCATGATCGGCATCTACAGAGGGACGGTAATACCTTCTTATACCTGTGATTGCCCACCGAACGGCAGCGAGTTTGCCGCGGAGGGCGATCCCAATGGCAACTGTATCGCCTTTGAGCTTGGCGATGTCGTTATAGAGATTGCGGCTTATAGAGGCACCGATTCGGCCTCCGGATGCGAGGATTGCCCGGGTTCTCTATGATAATTGCCCGGTAGTGATTTGAAGATGCCGATGATCCGATTTATGAAATCGGGGGCAGGGATAGCGAAGCGATGATAACCCTTATAGGCGGGGGTAAAAATGAATCTTCGGAAATTTCGGGATTTTTCGAAAAGCACACTGCTCCAGGGCATATGTCTTTTTTGGGCAGTTACTCTCTCCGCGCAAACGCCGGATACCATCTGGACAAAAACTTATGGAGGAAGCGACCACGATTACGCCTCTGACGTGCGACAAACATCCGACGGCGGGTATATAATGG
>CBDVBL010000490.1:0-1770 GCA_965372205.1 uncultured bacterium | reverse complement strand
CGCGTTTTGGGTCTCTGAAAGCGAGGCACAGTATTATTCGTCACGATCGAATGACCGACCCTACATATCTGTAAGCGGCGAAGCTGAAATCAAGGTGGTCCCCGACAGGGTGATCATAACCCTGGGAATCGAAACGGTGGATACTTCGATGGCCGCGGCGAAAAAAGAAAACGACGGAATGATCGGGGCAATCACCAAAGTTACCGAAAAATACCGCGTCTCGGAATCCGATATTCAGACCGACTATCTGACTGTCGAACCGAAATCCGAACGCAGAAGAAACGATTACGGCAGGGAATTCGATTTTTTTCTGGGGCACAATGTTAGACGCCACCTGGTGATCACTCTCAAGGATGTATCAAAATTCGACGATCTCTTGAGTTCCATTATTGAGACCGGTGTATCCCGAATTATCGATGTGAGCTTTTATACTGATGAGCTCAAGAAATACCGGGAACAGGCCCGGGCGCTTGCGATAAAGGCCGCAGCCGAGAAAGCGCAAAAGCTAACCGCCGAAATCGGACAGAAAGCTGGAAAGGCGGTTGCCATCAGGGAAGGCGGTTCATATTGGAGATCTTATTATGGAGGTTGGGATAGTTATGGAAGACCGGGCCGGCGTCATACTTCTCAGGTCTCCGTAGACTCTGGGTCCCAGGGAGATACGCCTATGGCTGTCGGCAAAATCAGCGTTACGGCAAGCGTGAACGTAACTTTCGAGCTGCAATAAAAAAGCCAAATTCTTGCGATAGTTCTAAGCTAAACGCTACGCTTTTATCCGTTGCGACAGAACACTGTTCTGTCGCCACAATAATATACACTAATATATTTAATACCCCTTTATTTTCTAAATACCCTATCCAACAGGAAAATTATCACGGCGCACGTCAATCCCGGATATATCGTATCGATACCTAAAAAGCGTTCCTGCCCGGCTACATAGCCCAGAGCCATCCAGAAGATGACCGCCATTCCTCCGGCAACAATTGCTATAAAGGCGAAATTCGGCCGCATCCGCCATCGTTGGCTGAATGACGTTACAAGCGGTATAAGAAGCGATCCCGTAGAGATGCTCCCCAGATCATACCAGATATCAACCACGGAGCGTTTGTATAAGGCAATAAGAATGGCAATCCCCCCTGCTACCACCAGGCCCCATCTCGTCAGCTTAGTTACATCGCCGCCCCATATCTTGTGAAGGAAATCCTTGCCGAACGTCTGCCCCGCTATGAGTGTGAACGAATCTATGGTGGACATAACAGTGGCAAACAATCCCAGCATGAATATGGCCCGTAACGCATCGGGGAGCACTCGCGATGCCAGCATCGGATACGACTTTGCCGGGTCGGCTAAGTCCGGGATAAGAGCCCGCGCGTACAGGCCCGTCGATGTCGTCATGAAATCGAAAAAAGCCCAGAAGGCAATGGCGATGAATATGCCCCTTCGCGCCACCGCTTCGGATTTCGCCGCGAAACATCGTTGATAGAACGCGGGATCAACCAGAGTTCCCAGTGCGATAAAATACCAGACCAGGATATACGCTTTTGGCCGCCCGCCCGTCAATGTCAGGTGGCTTGCAGGAACGTTCTCCGATATAAACGACAGACCTCCAAAATTAACGAACAGGTATACCAGCATTATCGCAAAACCGGAAAACATCAGGATGAATTGCGCTCGATCGGTTATAACATCGCCGCGGAGACCTCCTGCAAATATATAGAATACCGAAAACAAAGTGCCGCCGATCACACCGTAGACCAGTGGCACACCCAG
>CBDVBL010000489.1:0-1792 GCA_965372205.1 uncultured bacterium | reverse complement strand
CTGCCGCAGGATATCCTCGATGCGGAAATAAAGCGTATCCTGGATATGGGTGTCGAATTAAGAACCGACACCGCAATCGGCAGGGATGTCTCATATGAAGACGTCCGGAAAGATTACAGGGCTACCTTTGTGGGGATAGGTGCTCATCAGGGTTTGCAGTTGAGGGTTGAGGGAGAGGATGCCTCCAATGTATATACCGGCACCGAGTTTCTGCACAGGATCAACTGCGATGAGACGATTTCCCTGGGCAACAAAGTGGTGGTTATAGGTGGCGGCGATACTGCCATTGATGCCGCCCGCGTGGCCCGCAGGCTTGGCGCAGATACTACCATACTTTATCGTCGAACCAAAAAAGAAATGCCGGCAATCGAGGAAGAGATCGAAGGGGCCGAGCAGGAAGATGTAAAGATCGAATTTCTGGCGGCGCCTATTGAGATTTACAAAGAAAATGGCAGGGGCGTTGGCATGAAATGCCAGCGCATGGAGCTCGGGGAACCCGACTCCTCCGGCAGGCGCAGGCCTGTGCCGATCGAGGGCGATACTTTCGATCTGGAGTTCACGTCACTGATTACAGCGGTAAGCCAGGCGCCAGATTTCACCGGCTTCGAACGCCTCCGCGAAGGCAAAGATTGGATCAAGATCGACGAAAAGAGCAAGACGAAGGAAGATAGCGTTTTTTCCGGCGGCGATAATATCGAGTTGGGATTAGTCGTAAATGCCATCTATCACGGTCGGATGGCGGCGGAGGCTATCCATGAATTGATCATAGGCGAACAGGCTCCCGTTTCAGCGGAGATGCCGCTAATCAAACATGATAAGATGAAGCTCGATCATTACGAGCAGAAAAATCGTGCGGAGGCTAAGGAACGTCCAGTAGCCGAGAGGTTGAAAAGCCTGAAGACGGAGATTACCAGCACGCTATCTGAACCGGAAGCTATCGAAGAGGCAAAACGGTGCATGAGTTGCGGTCTTTGTTTCGGTTGTGACAACTGCTGGAGTTTCTGCCAGGATAATGCTGTTATAAAACCGTTGGTGAAGGGCAACCCGTATAAGTTCAAGATGGAGTTCTGCAACGGTTGTAAGAAATGCGCCGAGAATTGCCCCTGTGGTTACATAGAAATGCATTAGTATGGTAAAAATGATGGTAAGAACAATTAATAAAAAAAGTGGGAGACATTATGCCGATATTCGAACATGGCGAAATTAAGATCGAAGTCGATGAAGACGGTTTCATGCAGGAACCCGAACTCTGGAACAAAGGAATTGCCGTAGCTCTGGCGACAACCGAGGCCGTAAATGATTTAACCGAGGAGCACTGGAAGGTCGTTAATTATCTCAGGGAATATTATCTGAAATTTGGAATCGCCCCCATGATCCGCAAACTCTGCAAGGAAACTGGATTCCCATTGAAGAGGATCTACGAGCTTTTCCCGTCCGGTCCGGCTAAGGGCGCCTGCAAGGTGGCCGGCCTGGCGAAACCGACCGGCTGCGTCTAAGGGGAAAACAACTTACCATGGTGAAGGTCGGTTTTATTGGTTGCGATGCGTATTAATTCATCAAACGCATACGCGGACAGCCGGTAGAATGGGATTGGAAAAGGTCTTATGTCGGATCAAATACTGATAAATAAGGGTACTGTATCTTTAATTAAGGGCGACATTACCGACCTTGATATAGATTGTTTTGTGTACTACGCTCAATCCGATCTTAAGCTCGGATCGGGATTCGGCGGAGCTATTTCCGGACGGGGCGGCATGTCGATCCAGAAGGAACTTGACCAGAAAAGTCCTAT
>CBDVBL010000488.1:0-1795 GCA_965372205.1 uncultured bacterium | reverse complement strand
GGTGGTGCTCGTTGTAAATGTCGCCAGGGCTACACGGACAATAGCAGCTATGATCAACGGTAGTATTTCCATTGATCCCGAGATTAGAATCGCGGGCATAATCTTGAACAGAGTGGCCGGCAAACGCCATGAGAGTATCATAGCCGATTCGATTGAGAAGTATTGCAGTCTTCCGGTTCTGGGGGCCGTGCCGAATCTGGGAGATGATTCGTCCCTCATTCCTGCACGTCATCTCGGTCTGGTAACGCCTTCGGAATTGAATCCCGGTTCGGATCTTGAAAGCCGATTGGAAGAAATCGCTGATGAACATCTCGATATTGGAAACCTGATAAAAATAGCTAACAGCGCTCCCCCTCTACATTCTCCGAAAAAACATCACCTGTCAGAAATCCAACCTGAAGTAAAGATAGGATATTTCAAAGACTCTGTTTTCACCTTCTACTATCCGGAAAACTTGGAAGCGCTAAGGGCAGGTGGCGCCGATCTTATCCCGATTTCCTCACTTCATGAAAAATCCCTGCCCGATATAAAGGCCCTATACATCGGTGGAGGATTTCCCGAAACGCATGCGGAATCTCTGGTCCGGAACAGGCCAATGATGGAATCTGTCAAAAAAGCGGCCGATGGCGGTTTGCCAATCTACGCTGAATGCGGTGGCCTGATCTATCTGTCAAAATCGCTGGCAGTTAATGGAAGCCGATTTCCGATGGCCGGCATATTTCCTATCGACCTCAAGATACATACCAGACCGGTGGGTCACGGCTATACGCTGTCCTCTGTCGACCGGCATAATCCATTTTTCGAGATCGGCCTCGAAATAAAAGGTCACGAATTCCATTATTCCAACCTGATAACTAATTCGCATAATGAAAAGACCTGTATGAGGGTGGAATCGGGAGTCGGAGTGGGATACTGCAGAGATGGACTTCTATATAGAAATACACTGGCATGTTATACGCATATTCATGCCGACGGCGTTAAAAATTGGGCCCCGTCCATGGTTTCTCTTGCCAAAGACTATAGTCCTGCACGCATTAAAAAAGGAAAAATCGATAGGGAAGATCACAGACCTGATAATTATGAGGATGCAGGCATCAGAGATGTTATGAAATGAGTGATACAATAAGACGGATTATGATGACCAGGGATAGTGATGAGAATTCGGCGGAGAAACCAGATTGCCGTTACGGTCTTTCTGAAAAAATGATCCGGCTTTAATTAGATAAGCAACGAGAGAGTGACGCTATGGCAAAATTAGTGAAAAGAAAGAAGAGAGGTTTAAAGGGTATCTCTCGATCTACGGGTGCCTCGGGAGTCGAGACATCGCCGCTCAGGCCCAAATTCGTCGAAAAGATGCCCCCGTGCATAAACAATTGCCCGAATCATAACAGAATAAGAGAAATCTTGATGGCTGTTTCCCGGGCGGAGGATCTTGGGAAAACCTACGATCAGGCGATGGAGGAGGCCTGGGGGATTTTTCTGGAAACAACTCCTTTCCCATCCGTCTGCGGACGTGTTTGTCCCCATCCGTGCGAATCGGATTGCAATCGCCGCGAGAAGGATGGAGCAGTCGGAATCAACAATTTCGAAAGGTACATTGGCGATTTTGGTCTCCAGAAGAACCTCACGCCCGGCAAATTAACCGAGGAGAAAAGACCCGAAAGAATAGCGGTCATAGGCTCCGGCCCGGCCGGCCTTTCATGCGCTTATCAGCTTGCACGTAGAGGATATCCGGTTACGGTTTTTGAGGCGTTCCCGAAGCCCGGGGGGATGCTTCGCTACGGAATACCGGATT
>CBDVBL010000487.1:0-1799 GCA_965372205.1 uncultured bacterium | reverse complement strand
AAAATATAATGGGTTCTATAGCCGGCCTGCCGGCGGCAAGATTGGAATAAACAATTCCGCAAACCGGCGATTCTATTTTATTTTTTTGTGGTTCTGAAGGCGCAAAATAATAATCCTCCCAGGAGGATCCCGCCGCATATGAATAACATTATCCAGGCTGATGCCGGCATAATCTTCAATCCTTTCCTTTCGATCTATACATATAATATGCTGCCACGACTATTAACACCAGGATTAACCATCCCGCCAGGAATTCCGGGAGCCTTCCGTAATTCTCATATGAGCCCTTGATTCGGCTGATGAATTCGGTCCCGATAAGCAATACCAGAACGATCGGCGTGAAATATTTAATACTAATTTCCCACCATTTTCCGACACGGAATTCCGAGATGGAATTTACATATTCTTTTATTTTCCCCGCGCCATAAATCCAGCCTATGAATAAACACGAACCGAGTACCGAGATTCCCAGGGCTATATAATTCATGAAATGGTCGAGAATATCCAGCCAGAACAACCCTGCGCCGGTGCAGAAGACCAGACCTATTGTAAACGCTATGGATGATACGGTGAGGTTAGCTCGGAGATGGGAAAATTTCCATTTGTCGATAATGCTGGCTGTTAAACCTTCCACCATCGAGAACGCGGAATCGATTGCCAGAGTGAGCAACATCAGGAAAAACAAGACGCCGAAAAATGGGGCCAGAGGCAGGTTTGCAATGATGGCCGGATAAGTAACGAAGGCCAACCCCGGCCCGGCAATATCGCTTAACTCACTCACGGATTTTCCGAGAACATGCGCGTGGTATCCCAATCCTCCGAAAACGGCCAATCCTCCGACGAATGCGGTCAAAGCATCGGCGAACCCGACTATAAAAGCGTTGTTAACCAGATCCGTCTTGCGGGGCAGGAAACTGGAATAGGCAATCATGATCCCGAAGCCCACCGACAGGGAGAAGAATATCTGCGTATAGGCGGCGAGCCAGACTCCCGGGTTAAGTAATTTCGAGAAATCGGGCGTCAGGTAATATGCCAGGCCATCCATTGCGCCGGGCAGCGTGATTCCGCGGACGACGAATACGATCAGCAGGAGCCATGGTATGAGCACGGTGAAGTAGACTACCTTGCTTACGGTTTTGGCCCCCTTCCAGACCGAGAAAACAATCCAGATCCATGAGATGAAAAGCCCCAATGCCAGCCATATGAATTGCTTTGTGAATCCCCCGAACTCAAACGGGCCCGAAGTTATTCCAAGGGTTTCATTGAAAAAGTAACCGGCGGGGTCCTGGGCGTAGGCCTGCGTGATGGAGGCGATCCCGTATTTTATGCAGTAGGCCATGATAACTGAATAGTATGTGACGATCATAAAACCAATAAGCACCGGGACCCAGCCGAACCATTCCAATTTCTTGACGATCTTGCTGAATGATAGCGGGGATGCTCCCTCCATCTTGTGCCCCAGGCCAAATTCCAATATGAGCAATGGGATCCCCGTGGTCAGGAGAGCCACAATATATGCGATCAAAAATGCGCCGCCGCCGTTCTGGTAACATATGAACGGAAATCTCCAGATATTGCCCAGACCGATAGCGGAACCGATGGCCGCCAGAATGAATGCCATCCTGTTGTCCCAGTGCTCTCTTACCATCATCTCCTCCTGAAAGAATTTACATATATCGATATGAGATCATTACAGCTCATGAAAAACAGCGCGGAGTTAGATTTTAAAAGATCGCTACAAACTTCTGACCATTATAAAAATAGTTATCCGATAGCGTCAAGTTCTTTTGGAGATATTT
>CBDVBL010000486.1:0-1816 GCA_965372205.1 uncultured bacterium | reverse complement strand
TGATTGGCGCCTTCAAAAAGGGATATACGTTATAGGACGAAGCCCCGAATGCGATTTAGTCGTAATGGATGATACCGTTTCCCGCCGGCATGCTCGGATTGAGGTCATTGATGAACAAACAATCAATCTAACAGATCTCGGCAGCCACAACGGGACTACTGTCAATGGAACCAGGGTTACCGATCTCGTTGGACTCAGTCACAATGTTATCGTTGCTCTTGGAAAAGTAGAATTAAAATTAACGATTGGTGAAGTCTCCGGAATTAAAGATAGCCTGGTAAGCATTAGCGAGACTGATGAGGATCTGACGAGAGCTACCTTATTGCCCATGAGAGAGGCACTCCGGCCTCTTTCCGCCAGGATTTTAGAGAATCCCAATGTTTTCAAGGCCTTTTCGGAGATTGGCAAGATGCTTATCGTGCCCGGCGGCGATGAGGAAATGTTGGATAAAGGCCTGAAGTTGCTTCTGGAGGTTATCCCGGTGGAACGTGCCGCCATATTCCTTACCGGCCGGGAGGAAGATGATATTTGTCTGTCAGCCTGTTGCGTGGCAAGCCAGGGACATTCAGATTCATTCTGCATTTCCCGTACCATCCTTAAAGAACTTCTCAGCCAGCGAAAGGCGATTTTGATTTCAGATCCTCAAGCCGAGACCAAATATGCAGACCAACAGTCCATTATCAGATCAAGAATCAAATCGGCTATGGCTGTGCCTTTATTCGATGAGGGAAAGGTTTTTGGCATCCTATACGCCGATACCACCAATCCTGCACATCATTACACCGAGGACTATCTCAGGATAACCGCAACTTTTGGGAATATGCTGGCAGCAAAGATGATAAATAATAATCTTCTAAATGAAAGGAGGGCCAAAGAGATCCTGGAGTCTGAGTTGGCGGTAGCTTCGCAGATCCAGGACCAATTATTACCCAAAGAGATTCCCGTAATCGAGGGCTACGGCCTGGAGGCGTTTCAGATTCAATGCAAGCAGGTTGGCGGAGATCTTTATGATGTGGCGCAACTGGATGATGGGCGAATTCTTATTATGTTGGCCGATGTTTCAGGTAAAGGGATGGGTGCGGCTTTGCTGGCTTCGAATATACTCGCCTCATTCCGCGCATTTTATAATACGAAGGATTTTGGACTTCTGGGTGCTACCTGCGGTGTCTCAAAACAACTCTTGACATTCACGCGGCCGGGGGATTTCGCCACACTTTTTATTGGATTGCTTGATCCTGGTGCCAATTCTATGCAATATATTAACGCCGGCCACAATCCACCATTGGTCGTGCGGATCAGCGGTGAGACGGAATATCTTGGAGCCTCCGGTATACCATTGGGGGTGATGGCTTTTGACGCCTGGGAAGAGGAATCGATCGATCTTCTTACCGGAGATAGTATCTTTGTCTTCACTGATGGTATTCCCGAAGCTTTCAATTCTCGAGATGAGCAGTTTGGCGATGACAGATTAGAAATATTGGCGAAAAAATGTTCAGGGCAATCACCGAAAGAATTTGCGGATTCTGTCATGGCCGAGGTTGACAAATTCATAGGGGAATTCCCTCGCAGCGATGACATTACGATGATGATTCTGCGCCGGGAACGATAGCGCAAATAACTGTTGATTGCACACTGATCAAATCCTATTATAATAAGCAGGATTGAATATATTTCTGGTTCACCGATCCTAATACAGAGAATAAGTAGTAATGTCCGAGCCTCGTGAAAATGGAATGGATAACACTCGATCTTACGTTCCCATAACCAAAGGGACGATGATCTCCCACTACAAGATCATCGAGAAGATCGGCGCCGG
>CBDVBL010000485.1:0-1818 GCA_965372205.1 uncultured bacterium | reverse complement strand
GCACCTCCTTAATAATTGGATTAACTCTATCATCTTAATGACTACAACCGCTACAACTGTGACTGCTGCACCCCCCGCAGGATGAGCCTGCCGATGATACAAAACGTCCGGCGCCCGATTTCATTCCGAAGACCGAGAACTTCTTGCGAATCTCATCCGTTCCACACTCAGGGCAACTCGGATCTTTCAAATCTGTGTAGATCAAGAGTTCAAAATCATTTCGGCAAATCAGACAATGATATTCGAATATCGGCATCTTTCTTCAATAGCCGTACCTGTATTCCAGATGCGGCCATGATCTCTGGGCTTTCAACAATTCGGGGTCGAGGCCGGTCAATTTCATAAGCGTATCCCACCAGGGTCGCCTGAACGGTCTTTCTTTCACGATCCGGGGATCATCTCCAAGGTCGGCCATCTCCCCTGCCAGCGCAATAGCATCCTGCAGGGTACCCAGCCGGTCTATCAGCGCCAGTTCTATTGCCTGACGTCCCGTAAAGACCGAGCCGTCTGAGAATTCTCTGACGGATTCCAGTTCCAGGTTGCGGGATTCGGCGACAACGTTCACGAATTGATCGTGGGTATCGTCGATAAGCGCCTGAAGCATCTCTCTGTCGGCTGCCGTTATTTGACGACCATAATTGCCCACATCCTTGAGATCTCCCGATTTGATGACTTCTATGTTGACCCCCACCTTATCCATCAATTTCTCGAAAATCGGAAAGGAGATTATAACGCCGATAGATCCGATAACCGTACCCGGATTGGCTACGATCGAATCTGCAGCGCATGCTATGTAATATCCGCCGGAGGCGGCCACCGAACCCATGGAAACGACAATTGATTTTCCGCTATCCTTGAACTTCAAAAGCCGGTCATAGATCTCCTGTGAGGCGGCAACGCCACCTCCGGGAGTGTCGATCCTCAATACCAGGGCCTTTACGGACCCGTCGTCCTCGTATTTATCAACCTGGCGCACTACGTTTTCGGAGCTCGTAATCACGCCCTTAATATCCACAAGAGCAACTCGTCCTCCAAGAGAACCGATATCAAACCCGCCAGCGCTTCTTGACAATCCCAACAGGATGGCGGAAAAAATGAAAAACATAAAAACGGCAGAAATGATTATCACGGCGACTATTATTTTGTCTCTATTTTTGCCCATACTAACGACTTATAATCTATTCGCGGTCTGATCTAATGTCAAATCTTTTTTGAGGTTACTTTAAATAAATCTTTAGCTTATCGCCAGGATACAACCTCGATTTGGAGCTAATATCGTTCCAGCGGGCCAGATCACCGATAACTACATTATGATCCTTCGCTATTCTCCAGAGGGTGTCTCCACGGCGAATAGTATAGACAACGTAATCCCCATCGGTTGTGCCCGATCTCGAAGATGTATATCGCGTATCGCTTGAGCTGTTCGTCGGAACCATAAGAGACATACCGGGATAGATCTCGTTGGAGACCAGACCATTGGCTCTCTTGATGGTCCCTACCGTGGTCTTGTAGGCCTTAGCGATTCGCCAGAGATTATCTCCGCGACGCACCTTGTATTTGATAAAAGCCGCATTTGAATCAGTCGGACCTCCCTTGCCGTCGGGAATGATCAGTTCCCGTCCAGCATAAATCCTGTTCGATGAGAGTCTATTTATCCGTTTCAGAGCTGATATTGTAACGCCATGGGCGACGGCAATATCCCAGAGAGTATCACCATATCTAACGAGATATTTGCCGTTGGCGCTTTTTTTGATCTTGTTTTTCGAACCGCCTTTACTTTTCGATCCGCCGGGGTACGTCTTCCCCGGTGGAATCGGG
>CBDVBL010000484.1:0-1825 GCA_965372205.1 uncultured bacterium | reverse complement strand
CCGTCCGAAATCCTGACTGATCGAACGGATAATGATCGGAGCCGGAGAACTCTCCTACGTAGATCTCCGGTATCAGATACGTATAGTCCTCGGCGACTTCCTCCAGGACCCTCCCATAGGCAAGTCCACCCTCGTTGCATCTTATATCGAAATTCAGATAGCTGTCGGCAACATTGCCGATCATGTCCGCGTTTATCATAAGTCCGATATTCTCTTCCCTCTCGAGGGCGTCCATAACATAATACCAGCTTCCTATAAGTCCCTGCTCTTCAGCTCCAAAGGTGATAAAGCGGACGGATTGC
The DNA here is from genome assembly GCA_965372205.1 of uncultured bacterium. GTDB lineage: Bacteria > Zixibacteria > MSB-5A5 > UBA10806 > UBA10806 > CBDVBL01. Next base: position 1,523 of record CBDVBL010000484.1, on the reverse strand, counting down.
TTGAAAGGCGTATCGGCCAGCACCCGGGCTATTTCCATAGCCATCGCCGTCCCGCTACCGTTGTCATCGGCGCCGGGAGCAAATATGTTGGGATCGCCGCCATCATAGACCACCGCATCGCAATGCCCTCCCAGAATCAGAAACCTATCGGGGTGAATCTCACCGATCTTGGTGGCGATCACGTTGCGGGAATTGCAGCCCCCGCCGGTGGGAAATTCCTGAAATGCCACATTATCGTAGCCCCAGGAAGTAAACCTATCGTAGATCCACTGGCTGGCTGCCCAGAAGCGATCGGTGCAGGTATACCGCGTCTCGAAATCCTGCAGATGCTGAATATAGGCCCTGACAGAATCAACCGAGACCAGAGCCATTAAAGAATCGATATCGGTAGTCAGGGAACCCCGCGACCTCGGTTTGGCCGGGACGAAGAATGGCGGATCAGAAGGCAGATCGATTCTTTGACACTTGGAAAGACGGATCCCGGAAGCCATAAGATCTTGCGCCTCGGGATAAGACAATTTGAGTAGCTGGAAATTTCGTGTGCTCAGCAGCAGGCCCGGCGGCTCGGGTCGCTCCTCGTCCCGCCCGGTCACCCATAATCGATCGATATCGGGCGATTGCTCAATCATTACGGCTGAATCATCGATAGATTTTAAGCGATCCAGATTGCCATCTTTTAATAAAGCCACAGCCCGATTATCCAGTTTTGCGATTATCATAAGATCGCATACGGTTCTTGCAGCCGATATTTTCGCCCGATCAAATGCTACCAGATTCTCAGCAGCCAGACCGGAAGCCGCTACGAAGCAGATTCCGATTATGGCCAGCACAAAACATATACCAAGCCTTCTAATCATTTTATATATCCTTTTTTTCAGCACAAACCTTTAGCTTTTGCGCTCGATAAATCCCCCTGAGTGTTAGTCAATTCCGGCCCGGCTAAATTCAGCGAAATTTCGCCAGCGGGCCCCTTATTACACTTAACAATAAACTAATATAATAAGTTTTCAGATTTGTCAAACAAAATTGATGGTTGCAGTTTTTATAGACTAATATCCTGATTGGATGGATTTTCACAAAATGCGATTTTTTTATAAATCCCGGGATAGAAATCCCGGGATTTGAATGACTATTTAGCGGAAAATTATCAACGAATAACCGTCGAGGCAGTTTTGAGTCATGCCCGGGACTAAAGACTACAGCCTTCGCTGCAATGAGCGATTCTGGGAACGGCAAATTTACGCATCATATCCTCCTCGTTAAAGGGTGATCTCCTCTAAACACTCCAGCTTCCGGAAATTACCTCAGTCTTTCTTCTCCTTCTCTGGGGGACAGCAATCCATTTTGGCCATCTTTCCCGCTCCAAACATCGGCATGCAGCAGGAAAACGAATCCTTCAATTTTTTGCCGGTTACCTCGATCCGAAAGCCGTCATCGGTTTCGGTGATTTTAATCTGTCCGTGTTCCTTCTCCATCCTGTTCACCTCCTTTATTGTCGTTCTTACATATACATATATGCGCAT
>CBDVBL010000483.1:0-1833 GCA_965372205.1 uncultured bacterium | reverse complement strand
ATGTATAATGCTGCGCCGGGATCAAACCAGGCGGAAACCATTACCATGAAATCGCTATCCGGGAAAAACGATATTATGGTCTGCGGTGCAAACATGATTGATTGAGCGAAGATGATCGGGATAATGCCCGCCGTGTTAACCGAGAGCGGAATATGCGTGCTGGTGCCGCCATATACTTTTCTTCCCACGACTCTCTTGGCGTATTGCACGGGGATCTTCCTCTGAGACCTGGTGACCAGAACTATGGCAGCTACGATAGCTACCATAAATGCAATGATAATAAGTTCCTTTATGATATTGCCTCTCGAAGCGCCGGTCAATCCAAACAGGCTCGGGAAAAACTTCTGTAACTCGTCCATAATTCCCAGCGGTAGCCGGGCAATAATCCCTATGAATATTATTAGAGAGATGCCGTTACCGATACCTCTCTCGGTTATCCTCTCCCCCAACCACATAATGAATATGGTACCGGACGTGAATGTCAGTATAGTAATGGCGATAAAATTAGAGCGCGAGAATCCCTCCAGGAGCAATGAGGGATTGGTCTGGCTGGCGAGGAATATGGCGGTTCCCATGGCCTGCATTGCTGCAATTAGAACCGTGCCGTAACGAGTGTACTGTGTAATTTTTCGACGTCCCTCTTCTCCTTCTTTTTGGAGCCGTTGGAAGAAAGGGATCACTGCTCCCAGAAGCTGAATGATAATCGAGGCCGAAATATAGGGCATGATGCCCAGAGAAAAAATCGTGACTTTTGTGAAAGCCCCGCCGACGAATAGATCGTAGAGATTGAACAGACCGCCAGGATTGAATTGTTCGATAGCTTTGAGATCGACGCCCGGCGTAGGAATATGCCCGCCGATGCGGTAGACAATCAAAAGTCCCAGAGTAAAGAAAATTCTCTTGCGCAACTCGTGAATCTTGAAGATGTTTCTTATGCTCTCAATCACTAGCTATCCTGGCCCGTTGTTTCCTCGCGGCGCAAGGATTTCTCACCCTGCTTAGCGACAGATTTTTCCCGGTCAATAATCTCGATTTTTCCTCCAGCCTTCTCGATCTTCTCAATTGCCGATCTGGAAAAAGCGTGGGCTTTGACATTGATGGCCTTTTCAATATCCCCGACGCCGAGGATTTTAATCGGCATATAATTTCTCCGCGCCAGACCCTTCCGGCGAAGCAGATCAGGCGTAATTTCAGAGGAATCGAGGGAAACCAATCTCGATATATTCACTGCCTGATAATCGACCCGGAATATGTTGGTGAATCCTCTCTTCGGCAAACGCCGCTGAAGTGGCATCTGACCGCCCTCGTGCCAGGCTTTCCTTTTGTATCCGCTTCTGGACTTCTGACCTTTATGACCCTTACCCGAGGTTTTTCCCTTGCCGGTCCCGGGACCTCTGCCGATTCTTTTCCTGTTCTTTAGAGATCCTGGCGCCGGTTTTAAGTCTGCAAGATTCATCTCATCCCTGCTTTTTCGTAACTCTCACCATATGTGCGACTTTACGGATCATCCCGCGAATCGTTGTGGAATCATCATGGATGACCGTTTGCTCTCGACGTCGTAGCCCCAGCGCCCTTAGATTTTTTCTCTGATTTCCGTTGGCTCCGGCGACAGATCTTATCTGTTTGATCTCCAGCTTTTCGGTCATGGCTGCTTTTTCTCCTGATCTCTATGCGCGTCAAGCTCTTCGATTTCTTTCAACCTTAAAAGCCCTTCCATGGTGGCTCTTACCACATTATGAGCATTGGGCGAACCGAGAATTTTCGTCAGGATATCCAGTATACCTGCTGATTCCAGGACCGCGCGAACCGGCCCTCCAGCAATAACACCGGTGC
>CBDVBL010000482.1:0-1835 GCA_965372205.1 uncultured bacterium | reverse complement strand
ATAGTTACGAGGGAGAAGGGACGATTTTCAACATTTATCTTCCGGTAAATAAGTCATGAAACCCAGAATATTGATAATCGAGGACGAAGCCGAATGGGCGGGCTATCTGGCTGAAAAGCTAGGGTATAGTTATGAGCCTGTCATCGCCGGCACGGGCGCCGCGGGTTTGAAACTGATAGACAGACGCAATCCCAATTGCATAATCCTTGATCTAGGCCTGCCTGACTATCCCCAAAGAGAGGACCTGCAATTGCTCCAAAAAATACTGGATGACTATCCTGATATTCCGGTCGTCATTTTTACGGTAATTGTCGATACATCGCTGGCCGTGAAAGCGGCTCAAAAAGGGGCTTTCGATTATCTGGCGAAAGCGTATCTCGATACCGATAAGCTCTTAACCACCGTCAGGAACGCGGTCGTGCAGAACCGGCTGAAGCTGAGGGATAGAGAAAGAATCGAGGATGAGCTTGCGAATTATCCCTTGATCGGGGAAAGTCCTGCCATGGTCGGGCTGAGGGAGGCGATCAGAAAAGTAGCCGTCTCGAATGAGCCTGTTCTCATTACGGGCGAAACCGGCACCGGCAAGGAGATCGTCGCTCGCCATCTACATTATAAAAGCAAGCGTTCGGCGGAGAGGTTCGTGGTTGCTACGGTTCCGGGGCGCAGCGGTCCAATGGCCTACTCGGAGCTTTTCGGGCATATCAGGGGGGCCTTTACCGATGCCAAGGAGAATAGGCGCGGCAAATTCGATCTTGCCGATAAGGGAACCCTTTTCTTAGACGACGTTGATCTATCCCCGCCTGATGTTCAGGGAATGCTTCTGCGGATCTTGGAAAACGGAATCATCGTTTCTCTGGGAAACGACACTGAGCATATAGTTGATGTTCGAGTTATTGCATCGACAAACAAGGATCTGAAACAGATTTCTGAGAGAGGTGGTTTCGGGAAGGACCTTTACTATCGCCTGTCGGCTGTCGAAATAAATATCCCGCCTTTAAGACAGCGAGTTGAGGATATCGCCCTGCTTGCCAGGTATTTCCTGGAACGTGAAACAGCAGATGACATCAGCAGAACCTGCAGTTTCTCTGAAGGTGCTTTGTCGGTGATGCTCGATTACGATTGGCCCGGTAATGTGCGCGAGCTTAAGCATAAAATTAGCACGCTTCTCTTGTTCACAGACGGTGATATTATCGAGGCCGAAGATGTTGTCCAGATGCTGGGCATATCTTCCGAAACCCGTCCTGATCCTGGTAGTCTCAAAGACGAGACAGCGGCATTCCAACGCCAGCTAATAGAACGCAAGCTGATAGAAAACGGAAAGAATATTTCTAAAACAGCCGCTGTCCTCGGCATTACCCGCCAGCATCTTCAACGGCTGATGAAATCACTCCGCATAGACTAATCATAAAGCTGACAACCCTTTTTTAACTGTAACATTTATGTGGCAGTAAATCGGGCCGGGTGGAACATTTATGTTACACCTGGCCATTTTCTTGATAATTCTCTTTCCCTTAAACGTTCCGTTTTGTTTATGCAGTCCCTTATAGAACTTTGAGTTGGCAATTTCATTTATAAAACCTTCCTCCTGAGATCAGCTGGCACGCCGGTTGCATTTACGTTTATGCAATGGAGACGGAGATGCAGGGGGATTTGAGAAGAATTGTCGTGGTAACCCAAAATGACGACTTGCTTGAAGCGTTGCGAGTGATATTAGGTAGGAGCTTTGAAATAGTCCGCGCTGAACGATGGAATTTGACTGAAGTAGACCAACAATCAGCTTCCTGCATCCTTGTTGACCTTGCCTCCACCTGCGATGTTATAAAAATCGGCGTGGC
>CBDVBL010000481.1:0-1850 GCA_965372205.1 uncultured bacterium | reverse complement strand
TGCACATCACGCTGTGCGAGCCGGCAACATTGAGACAGTTGATTCGTTGATAAATAAAGGTATCATATCTGTTTCCCCTTTCAAGACCGGGAGAGACGAAATCCCCATCGGGAAGGAAAAATGGCTGAAGGCTATGACCGGCACGATTCCTGAAAATATCAGGCTCGGGCCGAAAGCCCGGAAGCTTCTTGAATCACTGATTGAAACGAAAAATGGAATCAGGTTATCGGCCTTAAGGGAAATGGGGTTTTTGCCATCGTCAGCGGCATCACTGCAACGTCGCGGTCTGATCGCATACGAGTACAGGGAAAGGGAAATAGCCGATATAGGTAGTCTGGAATCGCTGGTCAGGGAGGAAGTATTCGAACTTACGCTGTGGCAGAGATCGGCCTTAGAGAAAATCGAGGCCGCCGTCGGCGCCGGATCTCATAAGGGATTCCTGCTTTACGGGGTGACGTCATCCGGCAAGACCCAGGTTTATCTGGAGGCAGCGAAGTCTGCAATCGAAAGCGGGAAATCGGTGCTGGTGCTTGTCCCTGAGATAACCCTGACCCCGCAGATCATCGCCAGGTTTGAAAGATTCTTAAAGATCACCCCTCTGGTCTGGCATTCTCATTTGAGTCCTGTAGAACGAGTCGGAATGTTTAAAGCCGCACGGTCGGGCAGAGGCCGGTTGATCATTGGCGCCAGATCGGCTATTTTCTGTCCTTTAAGGAACCTGGGCCTGATAATCGTGGATGAAGAGCAGGATCACTCCTATAAGCAGGACGATCCCGCTCCGAGGTACAATGCCAGGGATCTGGCCTTGAAGAGAGGTCAGATTGCAAAAGCAGTGGTGGTTCTCGGATCGGCTACGCCGTCGATGGAATCTTATCACGCCGCTGTTTCCGGCCGACTGGATCTTCTGACATTGCCCCAGCGGGTCGCAGGCAGCGGGGATCCCCGAATAAAGATAATATCCACCGCCGTAAAGCCGGAGATTGGACAGGATTCTCGACCGATCTTCCCCAGGGGATTCTGGCCCATCTCGGAAACTCTGTATACGGAGCTATCTATCAGGATGAAAAGAAACGAGCAGGTCATCATATTGCTGAACAGGCGTGGATATTCATCGTCGGTGGTCTGTTTCGACTGCGGCTGGCTTGGAAAGTGCCCTGATTGCGATATTGGCTGGACTTATCATAAAAGCAGGAATAAGGTGGTTTGCCATTATTGCGGGACGGAAAAGAGGGGTCCGACAGTATGCCCTAATTGCGGCTCTGCCAGGCTGAGTTTTCGGGGGGCTGGCACCGAGCGATTGGAGGAGACTTTACGGCAACTTTTCCCTGAGGCGCCGATCAAGAGGCTTGATTCCGATGCGGCATCGAGAAAATGGGAATCGCGCAACATCCTCGATGAGTTCGGAGCCGGGAAATTTAAAATCCTGATAGGAACCCAGATGGTAGCCAAGGGTCATCATTTTCCGGCGGTGGGTTTCGTAGCCGTGATAGGAGCGGATATAGGGTTGTCGCTTCCCGATTTCCGCGCCACTGAAAGGGTTCTTCAGCTATTAATCCAGGCCTCGGGCCGGGCCGGCAGATCGAGCAGAAAATCAGCCCCCGGCACTGTTATGGTGCAGACCTTCGCGCCCCAGGAGGCGATTTTCAAATTTCTCAAAGCGCATGATTACATCGGCTTTTTAGAAAGCGAGATAAAAATTCGGGAGGCAATGGGATACCCTCCGTTCAAAAGGTTGATCCAGGTTTTTGTTTCATCGACTAATTCATCGATGGCGTCGCGTGCGGCAAGGCGGATACAGGATGATATCCAGGATGTTTCGGCCGATAAGCGTATTGAGGTTCTGGGTCCGG
>CBDVBL010000480.1:0-1858 GCA_965372205.1 uncultured bacterium | reverse complement strand
ATCGTGACCACGAAGTAGGCGATGTAAGCGTTTCGCTTTTTATTGGTGAACTTTCCATAGACCTGGCAGGTGCCAGGCTGCTGACCGGTGAGAATCGTTTGAATGCCTCATTCGGCTTCGGCGAGGCGACCATATATGTTCCTATCGGCTTCCCCCTGCGGGTCACGGCGCGGGCTTTTGCAGGAGAACTGAAATACGATCGCCATAAGAGCGGCGGGATTTTTCCGAAGCTGGAGCAAATCGACGATGAATATCAATCAGCTGAAAAAAAGCTTCATATAAACGTCGATGGTTTCATCGGAGAATTAACGATTCAAAAAATAGGTGATGATACTGATAGTGGTGGATAGAATATTGGAGGAGAAGACTGGTGAAGTTTAAGTTGATCGTGCCCCCGAAAGTCGGGAAACCGATAACAATCGTGAATAAGAAATTAAGGATCCCCGCTTGCCCGATAATTCCGGTGATTGAGGGCGACGGTATCGGTCGCGATATTATGAAGGCGACGCGCCGGGTGGTCGATGCCGCCGTGGAGAAAACATATGGGGGCAAGAAGAGGATCGTCTGGTTCGATATCTACGCCGGCGAGGCGGCCCAGGAGCACTATGGAGAGGTCCTTCCGAAAGATACTTTTAACGCCATAAAGCACTTTATTGTTGCCTTGAAGGGACCATTAACCACTCCGGTCGGGGGAGGATACCGGTCGCTAAACGTGACTCTGCGGCAGATGCTGGTTCTATATGCCTGTGTTCGCCCGGTGCGCTATTTCAGCGGCGTGCCTTCTCCCGTAACGCATCCGGAAAAGATGGACGTGGTGATCTTCAGGGAGAACACCGAGGATGTTTACGCCGGAATCGAATGGGCCAAGGGGACCAAAGAGGCTAGAGCGGTCATCGATTTTTTGAGGAAGAAGATGAAGGTCAAGGTGCGCAGCGATTCAGGCATCGGGATCAAACCGATCTCCGTAACCGGGACTCAAAGATTGGTGCGCAAGGCGATACAATATGCAATAGACAATAAGAGAACCTCGGTGACTCTCGTTCATAAGGGCAATATCATGAAATACACCGAGGGCGCTTTCCGCGATTGGGGCTACCAGCTTGCGAAAAAAGCATTTCCAAAGCAAACCATTACAGAGGATGAGCTCTGGAGCAAATATAAGGGCGAACAGCCCAAGAGAAAGATCCTTATTAAGGACCGGATCGCAGATTCCATGTTCCAGCAGATTCTGACCCGCACCGACGAGTATGACATCTTAGCCACGCCTAATCTGAACGGTGATTATCTCTCCGATGCCTGTGCGGCGCAGGTCGGAGGGCTGGGGATGGCCCCCGGCGCCAACATCGGTGACTTCATCGGGCTGTTCGAGGCTACACATGGTACAGCCCCGAAATATGCTGACAAGGATATGGTTAATCCCGGTTCGTTAATACTCTCTGCCTGCATGATGCTGAAATATTTAGGCTGGCAGGACGCCGCTTTAAGTATCGAGGGCGCCATGGAGAAAACCATCATACAGAAGACGGTAACCTACGATCTCGAACGCCAGATGGAAGGGGCGACCAAAGTTTCGACATCGCAGTATGCGACCAACCTGATTGCAAATTTGTAGAGCGGATCAAAGATAGCGGTTGTATGGGCGTCCTACAGCCATACGGCCCGTAGGGATCCGTAGGAAATTGATATTCGCCCTTTATTTTGAGGGTTTGGTAGGTCGAAACTTTCACGGTTTCGACAACGCCATGTAGTGTCGAAAGGATAAACCTTTCGATCTATGATCTAGTAAAGACAAATGAGAAAACTGCAATATTATGACAATAATTTTTCCTATTCAACTGTAAAAAACATTTCTTGGCTC
>CBDVBL010000479.1:0-1863 GCA_965372205.1 uncultured bacterium | reverse complement strand
GAAAAGGACAACTTCGATTCCCTATGGCTGTTTACTCTATGGTCAAGAAATCGATGGATTTCTGAAAATATTTTCCGAAAGATACGGCGAGTTTTTCATTACCTCTAACGACTATATGGATATTGAGAAATTTTATAATGATGTGGAGCTGGATTCGGCCAATATCGTCGCTGAGGCGGATAAGTTTCTCGGTGCGCCGTACCTCTGGGGTGGGCGTTCGTTCTTCGGAATCGATTGCTCGGGTTTCGTTCAGACTATTATGAGTAGATTTAATATAGCTCTTCCACGAGACAGTAAAGATCAGATTAACGCCGGTATCGAGGTAAAGCGGGAAGATATCAGGGCCGGGGATCTTCTGTTTTTCCCCCGTCATGTAACACTGGCTTTATCCGAAGATCTAATGGTTCACTCTACGCCTTCCAACGGGGGAGTATCGTATAACAGCCTTGATCCCGAAAGCCCAATATATAGCAAGTATCATGATGAATCGTTTATAACGGCGCGGAGAGTCTCGGAGTGAAGACGATTTTGAAAACAATAGCCCTGTTTGCCGTTTTTTTTACATCGATATTTTTGCTTTTTTTAATAAAGGGATCAACCTCTTCAGGCAGGAGTTTTCATAAGGTCTTGTTCATCGAAACTGCCGACGATTGGCAAAGATGCAATCTCGTTAACGGCACGGTTGATACCGAAAGGCAATCGGTCATATTCAACGGGGAAGCGGGAGAGGGATATTTAGAGTCATTTCCAGTCGAACCGGGATTCCCGTTCACCACCCTGCTATTTTCCTGGAACGCTGAGAGGCTGCCGGCGTCCTCCCTCTTGAATTTCGAGGTGGAAGTCTCGGCAGAGGAAGATATATGGCATAGATTTCAATATTTGACCTATGGTATAAGCGAATCACTGGATATGTCGGATATTTTAAAGTCGCCGGCGAGAATAGACGGAATAGGCTTTGTTGATACTGATATATTAAGGCTTGAAAAACCGATGGGATTTGCACGGGTGTTGGTCAGGGCGATCGGTATGGTGGAATCAGGGGAAATTAGTTTGCGAAGAATGTCTCTCTGTTTCGCCACGGATGATATTAGCTGGAGAGATTATAAAAAGTCGGAAAATGAATATTCCGACGTGGAAATACGTGAGGTCAAATTGGCGGTCCCTTATTATACGCAGCGAGGCATGCCGGAAGGGCTTTCCGGCAACTGCTGTTCGCCTACGGCGGTAACGATGGTCTTGAACCATCATAATAAAAACGTGGAACTGATACCTTTTTGCCATGAAGTTTTCGACCCTTACCATGAGATGTACGGCAACTGGCCTTATAATGTTCAGGCGGCCTATCTCATGGGTCTGGAGAAAACCTGGCTGGAGATACATTCGAGTTTCGATGAGATCTACCCGGATGTTTCCGCGGGCAAGCCGGTTGTCATAAGTATCGCCTACAGCTATGATGAACTTCCAAACTCTCCGATTCATGAGGCCGAAGTCGGACATCTCATCACTGTGATTGGCTTCGATGGACCGGACATTATCATCTGCAATGACCCCGCAGGTCATAATGCTGGGAACGGTATAATCCGCTATCCCCGAAAGGAGCTGGAGGCGGTCTGGATCGGGCATGGAGGGGTCGCATATCATCTATGGCCTCTTTAGTCAAGCCGTCGAGAATCGCCCCCGGTTTGACTATCGGGATCATAGCGCCTGCCGGACCTCCGGATCGTGAGCGTTTGAAAAAAGGTATCCGATTCTTAAAAAGCCGAGGGTATCGAGTAAAAACATACCCTCAGGTGCGAAAAAAAACAGGTTATCTGGCTGGGGATGATAGATCCCGGGCGGACGCGCTGAACGCTGCGTTCGCCG
>CBDVBL010000478.1:0-1870 GCA_965372205.1 uncultured bacterium | reverse complement strand
ATTACTATAATAGATTCTATTCATTCCTTCCATAATATTTAATAATGATTCCTCTATCCCCTATTCTCTGAGTTTATTTTGGGCCGTAACGGTCATATCGCCGATTCTAACTTCATCTTCTCCTGCTTTTTCTTTGAGCTTTTTTAAAAGATATCTGAATCTATTTACCTTAATTTCGTCTACGCCAACAGTGCTACCTTTGTCTGTTTCAGCCAGCATACGTTCTACACTTTTTTCGCGTTTTAAATCTCTGCTTTTTGTCATGATGTCAGCGCTCTCTGATTGCGCAGGCCGTATTTTTTCTTTTTGATCTTGATCGAGTTTTCCTTGTTTTACAATACTCATTATAACGGCGATTATAATAATCAGTATGCCGAATACCAACGCACACCCTATTAATTTCTTTCCAGATTCTCTAGTTTTCATCCTGATCTCCCAGAAATGAATAACTTACAGGTCGCATACGGTCCTTGTATCATATTCCCGGGGGGAGGGAAACAGCGCAAGAAAGGGAATATCTCCCTCTGTGTCAATATATTTTTTCGGGGGCTACCAATGTGCGGTCAAGTCTCCGCACTTGACCGCCGACAGTCGTCAGGAAAGGATTCCTGACGGCGCCGGGGAAGAAACGTTCCGGTGATTGGCGGACGTCCCCGTCCGCCAATGCAGGGGCTGGTGCACGAGGACGTACACCAGCCACAAATTTTGGCTGTTGTAGCGCGAGAGGGCGAGGGACCTCGCCCCTACGGGATGGTGATCTCTCCCTCCATCACGATCACCGCCTGGCCGATCAGGTCTATTCTATCGTCCCTGACGATAAGCTCCATTTCGCCGCCGCGGGCGGAGGCCTGGTAAGCTCTGAGAGTGGTCTTACCCAGCTTTTCAGCCCAATAAGGCCCTAAAACCGTGTGTGCCGCGCCGGTAACCGGGTCTTCGTTGATCCCGAATCCGGGGGCGAAGAATCGGGAGATGAAATCAATGCCGCTATCGCCTCCGGAAGCGGTAACTATAACGCCGCTGCTTCCGAGATCACTTTCGGCCTGCAGTAGATCACTGAAGTTCGGCTCCAGGCTTCGAACGACGGCTTGATTCTCCACCTCCACCACCAGCTTATTCATCCGCAGGCTCTTGCTGACCTTTACGGTCGTTTCCAGGCCCAATGCGTTTAGAACATCGGGCGGAGTCTCGATTTCCTCAGTCAGATCGACAGGGAAATCCATCGAGAGCAATTGTCCCTTCCTGGAGACATTGAGTTCACCGCTTTTGGTGTAGAATCGAATGGCGGGCGCTTTCACCCCGTACGAATCGAAAAGCACCCTGGCGGTTGCCAGCGTCGCATGGCCGCAGAGATCGACCTCGACAGCCGGCGTAAACCAGCGTAGATCGAATTCGCTCTGTTCTGAAATATTTATCCCGGTTCGAGGGTGTGCAAATGCGGTTTCCGAAAGATTCATTTCGCCGGCAATCGATTGCATGAGATGATCCGGAATGGCTTTTTCAAGTATACAAACGCCCGCCGGGTTGCCCCCGAAGGGGCGATCTGTAAAAGAATCGACCTGAAATATCTTTAGCTTTCCCACCGATAACCTCCCTTGCTTTTTCACCATGAACCTATGGTCCGATCATGGCTCTGGCATTAGGGAATACGGATCTCATCTGAAAAATGTTCCTTGACAGTGATAATGATAATGACTTACTTAAAACCGGTATGTTGTTACGGCTGATTGTAATGGCCAGGATACTCCTGATTCCGGCCCTCTTTGGTATTTCGGGATGTTCCGATAACGAGAATACTCCCAGCGGCCCGATCATATTACATGATGGCGAGATAACCATTACTAACGATGCCGAGGTCACCATCAGATTGGTT
>CBDVBL010000477.1:0-1871 GCA_965372205.1 uncultured bacterium | reverse complement strand
ACGTTGCCTCAAACACCAACCATTTCCCAAAAGCAATAATTAAAATTTCGGTTTTGCATTATTCCAATAATTTTTTTTCGGAAGAAATAAGAGATATATGAGAAAATCGTTTATTTGAGGCGGCTTTCCCGGCGTGAGGAAAGATACAGAAGTCTACGACGGTATAAGTAATATCCAATGAAACTCCGGAGGAGCAATTCCTCCCGCAACCTATCCCTTAGATTCCCTTTCTTTAGTATATCTCTGTATCGCCGCCCACTGAGCCGGGCCGTTTAAACCGACCTCTTCGAGGACCTTCTCCGCCTTACCGCTGCCGGGGTAGATACCCCGTGAATATGCAAACAGGGAATGTTTGCGGCCGAAATCGGATGTTATCCAGTAATACATGGTGGGCATGGTGAAATCGGTGATTCCCATGGCCTCGTGTCTTCTTTCCTCCGGCAGAATGGCTTTCTGCTTATCTTCGGGAAGCAGGCGGAAAAGCTCGGCACTCGATACGTAATAGACGTTGATATTGTAATTACCATCATCCAGGTGGGGCAATACGTATGGTACAAAATCGTTGGCGACGGCGCTCCCCTGGATTATAATCGTGCCGTGATAAGGTTTTTTGTCCGGGTTGCCCTTGCGGAACTGATATATGCCATCGACCGTGGAGGTGGCCGGGGGCAGTTTGTATTTTTCCCGATCGAACACTGTTTCGTTGGGGCGAGTTACGAATGGGGCCAGAAGCGAGGGTCTCTTTTTCAAGCTCTCCACCACAAGCGGCCACAACTCCTGCGGACCCCAGGGCGTGAGAGTGATTGCATGTCCGGCGGGGAAATTTTCCTGCAGTAACTGGAGAGCCTGCGGATCTGCGTGAGTGGGGCCGTCCTCGCCGGTCTTCAACCCGGCGTGGGCACATATCATGATAAATGTCTTATATGGATCGCCGACGAATGCATGCCTTGCCTGTTGGCCAATACAATGAAGCCTGGAGGCGATATGCTCCAGTGCCGCTATAAATGCGGCATAGGAGGAGCTAACGCCTATATTGTGACCGTAAGACGAAACGCCGGTCATGAACGCCCCCATGGCATCCTCGCAAATTCCACCGACCGCTACCAGCCTGGCTTTCGGATTATTCACGAAATTGTAAAGGCCGGTCGGAAAATCTGCCCCCAGCTTGTTAACCGAGGTCGATCCCAGAAGGTCGGCAGCGGCGCCGATAAATGCGCCGTTCGTCTTCCTGTTGAGATAACCGAGCGTTTTACCCAGCTCGCCGCGAAGGGTGGCGCTTGTATCAGGTTGAAGCTTCAGCTCATCCGGTATAACACGAGAATCGATGGACTTATCGTTATATAATACAGATAGATTTGCACCGTCGGGAACAGGTTTTCGGCCAAAATCTTCAAGCCTTTTCTTGCTGTCTGCAATACGTTTCCCCACGTAACCGGACATATCCCTCTCGCGCTCGGCTATTTTGCGTAATACTATCAGGGTGTTGTAGAAGTTTTGCTCGATTGCCACCGGGGATTTATCTTCCTCAAACCGCGGGAATTGGATTTTGAAGAAGTCCTCGAACTCCTTTAGAGATTGATAGTATTCGGGCGAGCAGAATTTATGACCGGCGCCATGCGAAATCTTGCCCTCCATCCCGTATTTCCATCCCTTGGTCGTCCTGTAAATTATGGCGGTCGGCTGGTCATTCAATCCCTCTTTCGCAATCTGCTGGGCTCGTATGATCACATCGAAATCAAAGCCATCGGGGACCCAGATGACGTTCCAGTCGTGAAGGTAGAAATATTCCAGGGGATTCCATTGGACATAGTCGCCCGGCTTGTCGCCCTCACGGCAGACGCGGTCGGAGTCTATGGAGGATTGGTTCCAGT
>CBDVBL010000476.1:0-1875 GCA_965372205.1 uncultured bacterium | reverse complement strand
GGATCTCATCAAAGGCGGCAGCCTGGATAATGCGGTAGTCATTATAGATGAGGACCTTACCGATAAGAGGGCCGAGAGCCTCCGTGCGAAATTCAAGGAAAAGCGAAAAATCTTCGCCGGAAAAAGCGGGATCTTAAATGATACTCCATTGAGATACTATAATGAGCCTGTCAGGCACAAGGCGCTCGATCTTCTGGGAGATCTGTTCCTTATAGGAGTTCCGTTGAAAGCTCATATCCTGGCGGCGCGCTCGGGACACGCGGCCAACGTTGCATTGGTTCGCAAGATTCGATCAATTTACCAGAAACAACTTCTGTCGACCAAGTATCAGAAGGGGAAGACAGAAGGCAAATTTTTGCTCGATATCAACGCCATATTGAGGATTATGCCGCACAGGTATCCCTTTCTTATGATCGATAGAATCCTGGATCTGGAAGGCTCATCCAGGATCGTGGCTATCAAAAATGTAACCGTGAACGAACCGTATTTCTCCGGCCACTTTCCGGGAAAGCCGGTGATGCCCGGAGTGATGATCGTGGAGGCCATGGCGCAAACGGGAGGGCTTTTGATTTTGAACGCCATTGACGATCCGGAAAAGAAGCTGGCCTATTTCATGGGTATCGACGGAGTAAAATTCAGGAAACCGGTGGTGCCGGGCGATCAGCTCCGGATGGAGATCGAGATGCTAAGTTTGAAGCGGTCGACTATCAAGATCGCCGGTAAGGCTTTTGTCGATGGGAAGGTTGTTGCCGAAGGCACATTTCTGGCGGTTTTGGTTGACAAGGATAGTTGAGGAGATTCTTGATGAATCAGCATCCCGGCGCGATAGTCTCATCCAGGGCTAAAATAGGCGAAGATGTTACCATCGGGCCGTTCGCCGTCATCGAGGACGATGTTGTCATTGGCAATGGCTGCTCTATCGATTCGAATGTCTCAGTAAAATCCGGCGCCAGAATAGGCAACAACGTGAAAATATATCATGGAGCAGCGGTCGCCGGTCCGCCTCAGGATTTGAAATTCGCGGGTGAAAAATCAGAGCTGATCGTTGGCGATAACACTATCATCAGGGAATTTGTCACGCTTAACAGAGGCACAAAAGCTTACGGTAAAACAGAGATCGGCAAGAATTGCCTGTTCATGGCTTACTCGCATGCAGCTCATGACTGCATTATAGGTGATAACGTTATTCTGGCTAATTCCGTCCAGATGGGAGGGCATGTCGAAATCGGCGATTGGGCTATAATCGGCGGTGGTACCGTTATACACCAGTTTTCATTGATAGGGGAGCATGCCATGATCGGCGGAGGATTCAGGGTTACCCAGGATATCTTGCCATATTCCGTCGTTGCCGGGTATCCATTGCGATGTTTGGGAATCAACTCCATCGGTCTGAAACGGCGGGGCCTTCCGGAGGAGACAATCGCGATATTAAAGAAGCTCTTCCGCTATCTGATGTCCAAGAAAATGAATACCACCCAGGCACTCGAGAAGATCGAACGGGAAATCGAGAAGATCCCCGAGGTTATAAATGTTCTGGATTTTTTAAATAAGAGCGAACGCGGGGTGATAAAATAGATTCCGGAATCAGGGTCGGTCTTGTTGGATGCGGTCACATGGGGCGCTTCCATGCCGCCAGACTGGTCGAGCAAAGCTCGATTGAATTCGTCGGCTGCCACGATATAGATTCATCCAGGTCCCTCGCTCTGGCAAAAGAATATGATGTTAAAAGCTTTGATACCGTTGAATCAATTATAGGCAATTTAGACGCCGTCAGCATTGCAGTTCCTACCATCAGCCATTATGATGTAGCGTCGAAATTCCTGGAAGCGGGCGTGGCGGTGCTCCTCGAAAAGCCGATAGCCCACGATCTCGAAT
>CBDVBL010000475.1:0-1884 GCA_965372205.1 uncultured bacterium | reverse complement strand
ATCCCTGGAGGACCATAAAGCCGGCAAAGGCTACCAGGACGATGAAAAACACTATTTTCGCGGAATTCCGCATTGTCTGCATCATAATATCAACTCTCCACCTTCAATCCATCCTGTCATTATTTCGGCAAGATCTCCGAAAACCTCATAATATATGCCATTTATCCATAACCGCAAGCATAAAAGGAAACCGTCATCGACATCGGGAAAATATCCTTTTGACCGGATCAACTATATAAGATTGAACAAGTTAAATATCCCCGCCCGCGGCGAGATCCATCAGAGCATTTCGGAGCCTGCGATGTTCCTGGAGAAATTCAACATATTTTTTTTCTCTGATGGCAGCCTTGGATCTGATTATCCTCAACAGGCGCTTCCTTTCGCTGGTTCTCCACGTTGAAAAGTCGGGGATTGACGCCAGGATTGGGCTCCAGCGCCGAAATTGGAGCTTTTCGGAGGCCGTCCACGACTCCAGGTTATCGATCCCCAGTACTCTCTTTATTGATCTCATGGAGTCGCTTTCAGCTTTTCGGCCGTCGCCATTATATTTCTCCGCTATCCTGTGAGTTAGAGCAAAAGCGATCCTCGAAACCAGGAGTTCCTCATAGGGCTTATCGACGTTCGGCCTCAGATCGATAACCATATCGCTCAGGGCGAGCTTCTTCAACGTTTTAATATCCGTTCGATAGGATTTATCCTCGCGTATCCTTGACCATTCAGTCCGGGCCAGCTCGTTCATCCGGGGATCTATGGATCGGAATCCGAGCTTAAAATAAAACCAGTACGAACCCGATTGGAGTCCCTCCTCATTTTCATGGCCCACCTGCCAGCGGCGCATAAGGAACGCCCTCCCGCCGAAGTGGTGATAAAAGACCCTGAAGAAATGTTCGAAGATCAACGATGCTTCCCCGGAACGGAAGGTATCGAAAACGTTTATCGCAATCTCGCATCGCTCAAAGAGGAGAACTGCGATCCCGTAACCGATGGGAACGCCATTTTTGATCAATAGAGCGCTATAGTTGGTCTCTAACGGCATCCGATCATCGGCACGCATTCCCAGTATGAATATCTCCAGGCCGCGCCCCGGTGATGTTGAATAGACCTCAGCGGGATTGGCGTACAGGACGGGATAAAGTTCTCTATGACGGGGTAATTGAGCTCGAATGAGGGTGTCTATGATTTGAGTACCAGCCTTCGTTGACAGAAGGGAAAGCGAGGGGGCCGCTTTTCTGAGGGATTTTCTTAAATCGATTTTTTGTTTTTTCATGGGCTTTTTCTGAAAATATATCTTCCGGCATGGATTCTTGGCCAGCGTCCTGGCCGCACCGGTCCTGCCGAGGTGCCATGAAAGCGTCAATTCAGAATTGTCATAAAGATATTGTTTAATCTCAAACGGGGCCCGGAGCGATTCGATCTTCTCCAGAAGCCAGCTTAAGGACGTGTAACCGCTACCTGTCGCTTTGGCAATCCAGTCCTCGGTGGTGAGATTTTCATCATCCACTCCGTCGTTTTCCATAAACAATGCGAACATATTCAGCATGCCAGAGATCGGGTCGTCTTCCTTCTCGGCGTAGTCGTCCCAATCTATATCCACTGATGGGCCGTAGTTATCCATAAGCCAGCGCGCCATATGGATATTGTAAGGATAGTGAATTATTGTATCGACCATGCCGGTATCATCGATCCTGTCATCATCGGGCCCCTTGATTCCTCTGAAATATTCGATTCTCCCGGCGAAATCAGCCAGTTCATTGTCAACGATCCTCAAAAGAAGGAAGTTATCCGGGTAAGCCTGCAGAAAACACAACGTATCGTGATATTTAATCAGAAATTGAGGACTCATTATCCTGCTTTCTCTGAGTTTTTCGATTATCGCGATTTTCA
>CBDVBL010000474.1:0-1893 GCA_965372205.1 uncultured bacterium | reverse complement strand
CGGGATGGGCCCATTATCGGCGGTAGCGGAAAGGAATGAGAATATCCTATACGTCTGCTATGACAACGAGGCATATATGAATACCGGCGTACAGCGCAGCTCGGCGACCCCTTTCGGAAGCTGGACCACAACCACGCCGGAGGGACGATTGAAAGAGGAGCCTAAGAAGAATATAGATTTTATTTTGGCGTCGCATAAGATACCTTATATCGCCACAGGCTCTCCGGCGTTTCTCGATGATTTGATATAGAAGATAGCTAAGGCGAGAGAAATGACCGGATTGAGGTTTCTTCATATCTTTTCACCATGCCCGCCCGGCTGGAAATCCGATCCTAAAAACAGTATCGCCATTTCGCGGCTGGCGGTTGAATCCAATGTCTTTCCGCTCTATGAAATTGAGGATGGGTCTCGATACAGGTTAACGCATAAGCCCCAGCGGATTCCGGTTTCCGAGTATTTGAAGCTCCAGGGCAGGTTCAGATATCTTTCCGGGAAGGAAACCGAAATGATACAGGCCGAGGCCGACCGATTCTATAATTTACTGCTGACCCTTCAGGAAGAAGATAAACGATCCAGTATCGTATTGGAGGAATAATGGGAAGGAAATTATCGGAGAAGGCTTTGATATATGATTGGAACAAGTGCAAGCGATTCAGATTCCGTCATAAAAGAAACCTTCAACTCGATGATGAAACCTTAAGAGACGGATTGCAGTCGCCATCCATAACGGATCCATCCATAGAAGAAAAAATTGAGTTGCTGGAATTGATGGAGCAGCTTCAGATAGACACGGCAGATATCGGGTTACCGGGCGCCGGCCCGCGGGCACGCGCTGATATCACCACCATGGTAAAGCACCTTGTGGATAACAAGATGAAAATAACACCAAACTGCGCGGTAAGGACGGTTAAGCAGGATATAACCCCCCTGATAGAGATTTCGCAGAAGATCGGTTATCCAATCGAGGCCTGCACCTTTATCGGCTCCTCGCCCATCAGGCAATATGCGGAGGACTGGTCGCTGGATACAATGCTGAAACTTACCGAGGAGGCGGTGAGCTACGCCGCCGGGAATGGATTGCCGGTGATGTATGTTACCGAGGATACCACCCGCGCCGATCCGAAGACATTGAAAAAACTTTATGGAACTGCCATCAATGCCGGCGCCAAGAGAATCTGCGTTTGCGATACTGTGGGCCATGCCACCCCCATCGGCGTATATTACCTGATGAAATTTATAAGGGAATTAGTGGATAAACTGAATCCGAAGGTTAAGATTGACTGGCATGGCCATTCGGATAGAGGTCTTGCGATTCCGAACAGCATGGCGGCCATAGCTCAGGGAGCAGATCGGATTCATGCCACCGCTTTAGGCATCGGCGAAAGAGTCGGGAATGCTCCCATGGATATATTGTTGGTCAACCTAAATCTCGAAGGCATATACAACCGGGACTTGAGCGCTCTTGCCAGGTATTGCGAACTGGTCTCGCAGGCCTGCGGGATCTCGGTGCCGACGAATTATCCTGTGATGGGCAGAGACGCTTTCAGAACGAGCACCGGGGTGCATGCTGCAGCCATCATCAAGGCCCAGAGCAAAGGTGACGATTGGCTGGCCGATCGAATTTATTCCGGCGTCCCGGCGAGTATGGTCGGACTGAGGCAGGTAATCGAAATAGGGTTTATGTCGGGGGTGTCAAATATTGTATACTGGCTCAAGGTCAGAGGCATTGAACCCAGCAAGCAACTGGTTGACGAGATATTCAGGGCCGCCAAGCAACATAACCGGGTGTTGACCGAAGAGGAGATCGAAGAACTGATAAAATTCCAATCTGAAGAAAAGGGAGTTTCGCCCGTAGAGACTCTAAGTCAGCGGGATAATGAGATCAAACCTGAA
>CBDVBL010000473.1:0-1919 GCA_965372205.1 uncultured bacterium | reverse complement strand
GATCGTGATGGCCTTAAGGATTTCTTGAAATCCAGAGAAATCGGGATCGATACCTACTATCCCTTACCGCTGCATTTGCAGGACTGTTATAACGAGCTGGGTTACCGGAAGGGAGATCTGCCTGTTTCAGAGAGGCTATCGGAGAAAGTTATATCACTGCCTATTTTCCCCGAACTTACTAACGAGGAACAGGACTTTGTGGTTGAGAATATAAAGGAGTTTTACGAGAAATAATGAAGAAGGCGGCGTTGGTCGTAGGAGCCAGGCCTCAATTCATAAAAACCGCCCCTCTGACTCTGGAGTTGGGGCGTTTTTTCCAGATAGTCCTGATTCATACGGGCCAGCATTACGATTTTGAAATGTCCGATTGCTTTTTTGAGGAGCTCGATTTGCCCCATCCCGACTACCATCTGGATACGCCGGGCGGCTCACATGGCAGACAGACGGGGCGAATGCTCGAGGGACTGGATTCGGTCCTGAATTTTGAGAAACCCGATTTGGCAATTGTCGTGGGCGATACAAATTCGACCCTGGCCGGGGCGCTGGCGGCAGCTAAGATGGCTATACCTCTCGTTCACGTGGAGGCGGGAGTCAGGTCTCGAGATAATAATCTCCCCGAACAGATTAATCGAGTCGTAACCGATTCCATCGCGAATTGTATGCTATGTCCGACTCCCACGGCTATGGAGAACCTCAGGCGTGAGGGTAAATCTGAGAACGTTTACGATACCGGTGATGTCTTATATGATTGCCTGAGGATGTTTGAAAACGGTATTCCGGAAAAACCGTCATTGCCAGTTGATTTGCCGCGGAGATATGTTCTGGCGACGCTGCATCGAGCCGAGGCAGTGGACCATCCCGGGCGCCTGAGAGATATATTGCAATCATTGGCTTCGTCGCCATATCCGGTCGTACTGCCGGTTCATCCCAGAACAAAGAAGATGATTGACCGACATGATCTTCATTCCATGATCTTTGACAATCTCCTTCTCATCGATCCTGTTGGATATACAGACCTGCTCTCGCTTTTAAAATCATCCGAATTCGTGGTTACCGATTCAGGCGGTGTTCAGAGAGAGGCGGTCTATTTCGGCAGGCACGTCTATGTCGCTCGCCCTGAAACGGAATGGATAGAGCTCGAAGAATCGGGATGGGTACGAGTCGTTGGCTATGATTTCGATTTATCAAAGGGAATTTCACAATTTGATCAATCCCGCTCTGATCTGACAAATCTCATGAGACCCGCGTCAAAAAACATGGCTGAGGCGCTGAGAACTTTGTTTTAAATAACTGTAATTTTATGGCTAATATGTCAACAGCAAAAAAGCCTTTACATATCTGCATGTTTGCCGACGAGAGATCGCTTCATACGCGGCGCTGGATTTGTGGCTTGAGAGAGATGGATCATCGGGTTGATTTGATTACCATGATCAAAGATAAAGATGACGATGTGGGAGGGATATCGCTTAATGCCGCCGGCAAGTGGTCGTATCTCACAAAAATATGGAAACTCAAATCACTGGTGCGAAAATTGAACCCGGACATTTTGCATACCCATTATGCATCCAGCTATGGCTTCCTGGCCAGCTTCGTCGAGCATCCCAAAAAGATTCTTTCGGTATGGGGTAACGACGTAATCGTGTTTCCATACTCTAATTCGCTGTTCAAAGCCATGGTCAGGCGGTCTCTGAAAAAAACTCATTATATCACTGCCACAAGCCAGTTTTTGGTGCAATCAGTCAAAAGGCTTAATGGCAATATTGAGAAGATAACGGTGATTCCTTTCGGCATAGATCCGGCGCGGTTTGATTACCATCAACGAATCCCGACTTCAAAGATAAAAATAGGAATCGCAAAATCCTTACTGCCCAAGTACGGGGTTGATGTTTTGATAAGAGCCTTTTATTTATTGTCCAAGC
>CBDVBL010000472.1:0-1940 GCA_965372205.1 uncultured bacterium | reverse complement strand
AAAACCAATTATAGACAAAAACAAAAGGCCCGCTCATTACGGAGCGGGCCTCGCAGCTTATCAGCAAATTGAGCTTCAGCTTTACTTCAGAAGAGTCATCTTCCGGGCTGATTCCTCGCCGTTGGCTCTCAGGCTGTAGTAATACACACCCGATGCAACCTTGTCCGCGTCCCAGTTGACGGAATGCACGCCCGCTTCCATCTCGCCATTGATGAGAGTGGTTACCTTAGCGCCCGTGATGTCGTAGACCGAAAGCTCGACACGAGAGTCATCGAGCAGCTCGAACTCGATATTCGTCCTGGCATTGAAAGGGTTGGGGTAGTTCTGCGACAACGCAAAGCTCCTCGGTGCGGTGCTTTCGTCATCAATACCTGTCAGAGGATTGGGATACGCCAGATACATGACCGGATTATCAGTTACGGCCCCTTCAGACTGAACCACGCCGCCGGCATCCTTATCATTGATGTAGGTAATATGCAGATTGGCGTCAACTCTCTTGGCCAGCGTTGACCAGTGGTCTGAATCGCATGCACCAGAATCGCAATCGGGAGTTTGTGAATCAGTAATGTTCAAAGCCTCCGACCAGGAGTCGCCGGCGTCAGCCGAATACTGCATATACAGTTCCCCGTTGGAAAAACCGCTGGCAGCACAATCGTCCTCCGGGAAAAAGGAATAGACGGCAAACAGGGCGTTCGAAGCTTCATGAACGCCGAGGGACATCTTGGCTATGGGCATATTCCAGCCGCCGGAATCGCAAAGATCATAATCGGGAGTATCCGATTCCGTCATTAGAGTAATGGCCTCCGAACCGGTATCGTAATGATACAACCAGACCGGGTAATAAATATTAAGATCCACGGTCGCCCACCAGGCATTCCAGATTATGTGGAGGTTGTCGTTATAATCATATACCGCATCCAGGTCGTCCCAGGCGAACAGCGAATCGCGTGTGTTGTAATCGGTGATGTTGATCTTGCCATTAGCCATATCCCAGGTCAGGCCATCATCTGATTCAATGTAATAAACGTTGTTTCTGATCCAATTTTCCACGTCATGTGTATAGACAATGGCTACTTTATCCGATACGGGACTGGAGGCGGTAATGGGAGAAATGGTCAGAATGGTATCCACGGTAACCGGTCTGCTCCAGGTCACGCCACCGTCAACGGAATTGACGTATCCGAAAGCATCGCCCAATTCATCCGGATGGCTGAATACCATATGGATGTTATCGTTGCGGTCGACTGTCACATACGGCCAGATTGCCGCAAAACCACTTACAATGTTCTCCACGGGGAAATTCGTGAAAACCCCGAAACACGAAACAGCGTCGATGGCTGCGAAAACCTCATAATCAGGGGCGTGATTGGTGCGGTGGTAACCGACCATGGCCACGTCTCCACCGAGGTTGTCTATAGTAGTATATCCGGAGCGGTTTTCCTCGGAGATCTGGTATCCCTCACCGGGGTAGGTCTGGACACCATCGGCATCAATGCAGTTGAAAAAGACCTGTCTTTCTCCGGCGCCCGTCTCATCGATATCTATTCCATTCATCCAGGAAAAATTCAGAGCCCCGCCGATCCCCAGAACCACCCTGTCGCCCGTGGAACAATTGACCTGGTAGTCATACTGCGTCCAGCCGATTATCTCACCCGGCGAATCGGTTATCAGGCCCGGCCGAGAGGGGTAATAAGAGACATCCGGCGGGAGGGGTTCATCGCCCTTGAGAAGAGGCGCCCTTTCGATTTTGTGACGAACAAAATCTGTTCCGGACGCCGAAGATACGAGAATCAAGGCTAAAGCTACAACGAGACAAATTGAAAGATTTTTTCTCATCAGCTTCCTCCGTTACTTTGGGTTTCGGTTAATTCATATGCTTTTTTTCAATTTACAAAATCTAATAAGAAAAAACATCCTAAGCAGTTTAAAAGATGGATTTA
>CBDVBL010000471.1:0-1953 GCA_965372205.1 uncultured bacterium | reverse complement strand
CTGGAGTTGAAATTAATCGCAAGGTCAGTTCGTCTAATCAGGCCTTAGACGAACTGGGCAGTTTTGAAAGCATTCGAAAAGAATCCTACCGGGTCACTCGCCGTGGAGCCGTATGCAACGACGGAACGACAAGTGAAGCGACCGGAAGCGGGGCTTGCTCGCACCATGGGGGCGTAGATCATTGGATATATTGTGACTGATTCGCGGGAGTTTAGCAGGTATTTAATTGATCGGGACCTTGATGATTTTCGCCAGGACAAACTGAAGAAGAGCGACAACCATAATCAAACGAAAAATCACCTTTATAAGTTGTGTGGTTTCAAGACCTTCCGATTCATTCGACCGTCTTTCCCAATTTAGATTTCTGCCAGCCCACAGAGTTTCAGGATCTATAGCGTACGGTTAAAATTGACACTTCACGCTATTTTTGATATCTTGTAGTAGATTGCTCCAGGGCAGCTTCGAGTCTTCTTTTTTGGAGATTTTGACAATAAGAGAATTACAATCAAATAAACTGAACAATCGGGAAGGTGTGTTGTATGGAGTTTAAGAAGTTTAATGCAATGGCCATTATCCTCTTTTCTCTACTCCTATTTGGTCCGGGAGGAAATACAAATTCGGCATTAGCGGGCGAGATTGATACTGATCTCAAGAGGATTCTGGCGGGTACTTCGGGGGATGAAATCGTATCGGTACTGGTTTATCTGGCCGATCGCGAGGATCTCTCAGCCATCACCAACGAGATGGACCGGTTAAATGCCACTTTACGTTATCGTCATGAGACGGTGGTTCGCGCCCTGCAGGAAAAAGCGACCGCGACCCAGGGCGATCTAATAGCTCACCTTTCCCGATTGGAAGCAGAAGGGAGAATTGAGGAATTTTATCCCTTCTGGATCGCCAACTCCATTAGAGTTGATGCGACGAGGACGGAAATCGAAGAGATTGCCGCTCGATCCGATGTGGCCAGAGTCTATTACAATTACAATATCGAGCTTATAGAGCCGGTTGAGATCAAGGAAGACGACGGCGGCCTCATTACCGCGGTGGAACCGGGTGTCGAGGCGGTCAGGGCTCCGGAAGTCTGGGCTCTGGGTATTACGGGCGCCGGTGTCCTGGTAGCCAATATGGATACCGGTGTTGACGGCAACCATCCTGCCTTGGCCGATCGCTGGGCGGGAGTAGCCGATCCTCGATATGACGGTCATCCCGAATGGGCATGGAAGGATCCTTATTCCGGACAGAATGATTTCCCTTATGATAATGCCGGCCACGGCACCCATACCATGGGATCGGTGACCGGTGCTTCCCCGACTACGGGAGATACGGTGGGTGTCGCGCCGGGAGCCTACTGGATGGCTTCCGCGCCCATCGACAGGGGCGGTGGCATTCCGAGGACAGTCGCCGATGCTAAACTATCGTTTGAGTGGATGGTAGATCCCGACGGCGATCCGAGCACTAACTGGGATGTTCCCGCGGTATGCTCTAATTCCTGGGGCCTTACGACGGGGCATGGCTATCCGCCCTGCGATGAACTTTTCTGGAGCTATCTCGATGCCTGCGAGGCGGCCGGCACGGTAATACTCTTCTCTGCAGGTAACGAGGCCTCTTCCGGCCTGCGTCGCCCCGCCGACCGGGCCACCGATGATTATCGTACCTGTTCGGTGGCTGCAGTCGATGCCAATAATCCCAACTGGCCGATCGCATCGTTTTCATCCAGAGGTCCAACGTATTGTACACCGGGTGGCGAGGCCGCTATAAAACCGGATATCGCAGCCCCGGGGGTCAATGTCCGTTCCAGCTATCCCGGCGGCGGGTATACTTCTATGAGCGGCACATCGATGGCTTCCCCGCATGTAAATGGCGTAGTGGCCTTGATGCGTCAGGCCAACCCCAACCTTAGCGTCGAGATGATCAAACAGATAATCTATGATACGGCCTACGACCTGGGCAATC
>CBDVBL010000470.1:0-1961 GCA_965372205.1 uncultured bacterium | reverse complement strand
ATCCGGAACAGCTACCCTGACAATCTCCGCCCCGCACTCAGCCGCACGGTTGATCTCCGATATGGTTTTCTCTACCTGATCCGGTGGCGTATTGACCATCGTCTGGACGGCAACCGGGTTGTCGCCGCCGATGACGATATTGCCGATCCTGACCGTCCGCGTTTTCTGTCTATTTTTCATTCCCTGAGGATTCGTTGGATTTCTCGTCGAAAACGTTTACTTCAGCATTACCATTTAACGAAGCCAGTTCCCTAATGCGATCCACCACCTGGGCAATGGCCCAGTCGGGAGTGGAGGCCCCGGCGGTCACACCGATGTCTTTTACTTCTTTCAGCCATACGGGATCGATCTCTGAGTAATCATCGATCAGATATGCGGGAGTGCCCAATCGTTTTGAGATCTGAGCCAGCCTCTGCGAATTAGCCGACGTTTGCGACCCGACCACTATCATTAGATCCGTTCTCGATGCTAAATCGATAACCGCCGTCTGATGTTTACGGGTGGCACTGCAGATAGTGTTTTTGATTTTCACTTCCCTGTATTTTTCACGAACCAGCTCAGCGGCCTTTTCGAATAGCTCCGTCGATTGGGTGCTCTGCGAAATCAAGGCCACGTTACCGTCGATGTCCGGCAAATCCTCCAGCGATGCAATCTTCTCTAATACGATGATCTTTTCAGGATTATGACCCTTGACTCCTTTCATCTCATCGTGATCCGGGTCGCCCAAAACGATTACGGTATAAGCTTTTTTGATGAAATAACCAGCCGCCTTGTGCAGAACCGTAACCAGCGGGCAGGTGGAATCAATGATGTTTAATTCTTTATCCTTTGCCCTCTGCACCACCGAGGGCGCAACTCCGTGGGCGGAAATGATCAGAGTTCCCGAGTTCACCTTATTGAGGTCCCTGGTGCGGTTGATCCCCATCTTGTCGAGATCGGCGACGACCGAATTATTATGCACGATCTCGTTTAAGATTGTAATTTCACCGGTCAATTTTTCGCGGGCGTCTTTGGCCATGCTTATGGATCTCTCCACCCCCATGCAAAATCCGCGGGCTTTGGCGAGATAGATGTTCATAGTTGTCTCTCTCGATGGCATAAAGCGCCGGCAAAAACTACGCTAAACCTGTGAAAAACTCATGTATCCCGGCACTATCCGACAACTCGGGGTGAAAAGTAAGAGCCATTTTATTGCCGGCCATGACGCCGGTAATTTCATCGCCCAGCCAGGCTATCGGTTCGACATCTTTACCCATTCTTGTTATTTTCGGAGCCCTGATGAAAACCATCTCAAACGGCTCGGTTAGAAATTTTATCCTGCCATCGGCGGCGAACGAATTTATCTGGCGGCCATAAGCATTGCGCCTGACAGTCATATCTAATAAACCCAGGGCATCGTCCTTTGGTGCCTCGATCTCGCGCGACATGATGACAGAACCCATGCAGGTTCCCATGACCGGCCCTTCGAATTTGGCCAGCATTGGCCAGAGTCCGTTCGACTTGGATATCTTTCGTATGGTGGTCGATTCCCCGCCGGGAACGATCAGATGCGTTATACCGACAAGATCATTGCTGGTTCGAATCTCTTTATGATCGATTCCGATTTTCGATAGCGCGGCAATATGTGCTTGAAAATCGCCCTGGATCGCCAGGACACCGACAACTCTATCTATCACGACCGGTTACCTGGTCTGCAGGAGCTGATCCTCGGGGATCTGGCTCATATCGAGGCCCTTCATGGCCTCCCCGAGAGATTTCGATGCCTCGGCCACGATCTTGGGATCCTTATAATGAGTGGTGGCCAGCACGATAGCTTTGCCGCGGACTATCGGGTCGGACGATTTGAAGATCCCCGAGCCGACGAATACCGCCTCCGCTCCCAGAAGCATCATCAATGCGGCGTCGGCAGGGGTGGCGATTCCACCGGCGGCGAAATTCGGCACCGGCAACCTGCCATGCTT
>CBDVBL010000469.1:0-1972 GCA_965372205.1 uncultured bacterium | reverse complement strand
GTGCCGATGGTCGCCTGTTGTATAGGGTCGGCGATCCCTATTTCGTAACTTATCTGCGTTCATCTGCAAAACCGTTTCAGGCTATACCGGTTGTGGAATCGGGTGCGGCCAGAGAATTCGGCTTCAACTCGGCGGAAATCGCAATCATGACCGGCTCGCACTCGGGCAGCGATATTCATGTTCGGACCGTACAATCGATTCTCGATAAGATCGGTCTCAAATCCGAGCATTTAAACTGCGGCAGCCATCCGCCCATTAACGATAAAGTATCAAAGCCGTTAGAGGATCAGGGAGCGCAAAAATCAGCCTTGTATCATAATTGCTCCGGAAGGCACGCAGGGATGCTGGCGCTGGCGGTGTTTAGGAACTTGTCGTTGGATGACTATCTTTCGCCTGCTCATCCGGTGCAGCAGACCATAAGAAAAACGGTTGCGGAAATCTGCTGTTACCCTGAAGATAAGATCATGATTGGGATCGACGACTGTTCGGCGCCGAACCATGCCCTGCCGATCTATAATATGGCTCTGGGATTCGCCCGTCTGGTGACCCCGAATGCGGTTCCCCGGGAAAAGGCCTTTGCTTATACCACCATCAGTATGGCGATGATGGAACACCCCGAGATGGTGGCGGGCGATGGCAGGTTCGATACCACATTGATCTCTTCTCCCGGAGAAAAACTTATCTCCAAGGCCGGCGCCGAGGCTCTGGAATGCTTCTCCCTGGTCGACCGCAAGTTAGGCGCAGCCTTGAAAATAATCGATGGAGCGAAAAGGGCACTATTTCCGACAACAGTTGAATTTCTTTATAAAATGGGGGTGCGATCAAGGACAAGCACAATAGACGAATTTCATAGACCGGTCATCAAAAATTGGCGGGGGCTCGATGTTGGCCATATTGAGCCCGGATTCGAGATAAGGGAGGTAGATCATGAATAAAATCTTTCCAATGATTGATAGGATTTCCGATTCAAGCCTGCTGGCGCGAACCGTATCGTGCTGGGAGGAGGCTGTCAAAAGAGGAGACTGGGGCAAACATGATCTGGATTCGATACCGTCTACGCTGCTTCCGACTAAGTATAGACCGAGTATCGTGGAGCATACCAATGGCGTAGCGGAATGTGCCGTGGCCATGGGCGAGATCATCAAGAGGACATACGGGAGCAACGCTGATCTCGACATGGATATTCTTATCTCAGGGGCGATATTGCACGATGTCGGAAAAGTATTGGAGTACGCGGTGGAGAAAAAAAGGTATGTGAAATCGAGTTACGGAAAGCTGATTCGTCATCCCATCTCCGGGGCCAGCCTGGCCGAGCAGGTTGATCTTCCACCGGAGGTGGTGCATATCATCTGGACCCATTCCCACGAAGGGGACAAGACTCCTCGCTCGGTGGAGTCGGTGCTTGTTCACCACGCCGATTTCGCCAATTTCGAGGTCCTGGGAGGGAAGGCGTAGGAAATTGCGAAGAATGAAAATCCGTAGAGTAAGTATTAGGGGGGTTGGGATCATAGCTACATTGTCTTTATGATTATACTTGATTAAACTAAGGACTCTGATGATATTTTGGTGGGAGAAGACTAGAGGGTATGATGGTTGATTCTCGGGTAGTTCCTGCGGCATCAACCCGGTAGTCCCTCGCAATGAGGTTAGGGCAGAGCGACTGCAAGTTTTTAACTCATTGATATATAAGAAGATAAGATTATAAAACTCAGGGAGGAATCAATGGCGCTTCAGCGAAGACAGGCCAATTTGAGTGTCGAACAGATACCGAAACAATGGTACAACATTCTGCCGGATCTACCGGAACCGTTACCACCGCCGAAAGATCCGGAGACAGGTGAATCGCGGATTAAAGCTCTACCGGAGATGCTATTGGGCGAATGTTTAAAACAGGAATTCTCCACCGAGAGATGGATCGATATTCCCGAAGAGCTGCAGGAATTGTATGCCCAGGCGGGGCGGCCCCGTCCTT
>CBDVBL010000468.1:0-1999 GCA_965372205.1 uncultured bacterium | reverse complement strand
AGATAGCCCCTTTTCCCGAAATAGATAAAATGGTCATCGGTCATCTGGCGATCGTTTTCGAAAGGTGGTATGAAAACAGGGTTGTTCAAGCCCTTATAGTTTCTAAAATCGTAATGACCATCGCCTAGAAGAAGCGCAAAAGTGGGCGCCGGCTCCGGCCAGTTCTCATATGCATATTTAAGGAAGTCCCTTATGGCAACCGCATCCATCAGACCGAAGGAGAATTGATTATAGATGTCCGATACTCTCACAATCCTTGTCAGCATATCATATTCCTGCTCCCGCAACTCGGCCAGTGTTGCCGCCTGATCATAGAAACCATCATAGGTAATTATTATCTCATCGGCCCTGTTTTCTACTGATGATATATCACGGAGATTATCCAGTTCATAAAACGATACCGATCCGGGACTCTTTAGCCTCTGAACAGTCGAAATATAATATTGCTTATGCGATCCCATAGAAACGGTATCATGAAGAACGAGGTTCTGTCCCTCCAGATCGCCCCCGCTGATCCTTACGGGTCTGCTTCTGTCCGAAATATCCAGCAGTATATATGAAGGTGATGCCACCTCCGTAAGGTTATACCGTATGGTCCCGAAAGTATCAGGTGGAGCGAATAACAGGTTGCCGTCGATAAGCTTCAGCCAACGCTTATAGTGAACATCAATATAATCCAGATAGAAATCGCCCGACGATTCCAGATCGAAACTGTTGAGGCCGTTTGATAGATCGATTGTTGAATAGGTGGAAAAGTCCTGATTCGTGGATGGGGCGATCGGGCCGTTGCCGTTAACCGTAAGGTAAGGAGTCCCGGACTTATGCCGGACTACAACCCGAGCTTCTTCCCCCGGAACAATGTCGAATAGCTGCACGGTGGCGCTGAAACCACTCCCGAAACCCCAATACCATTCAAAATAATCATAGATATCCGAGTTCGGCGTCTGGCGCCAGAATAACCACTCCTCCTCCTTATGATATTTAGCTGTATAACCATCAACGGACACGTCGTATAAACCGCCGGGCGATCCATCCGCAACTGCAAATCTCATCGGGGAACCGGAGAAAGCGCCACCAATGGACAGCCAGTAGACGTTCTTATTTGTATAATGATTCTTGTAATGTTGAAACGAGCCGAGATCCTCAGAATACTCCCAGCTATCGACGGCATCAGCATAGAAAATGACATAATCTGCATTATCAAACGTTCCGTCGTCACCACCGATAATTTCGATTGGGATTTCGAAAAGCGCCGGGCGCGGATCGAAGTTCGACAGTGGCAGCTCTCTGCCGCCGCCATAAAACATCCTTATCTGCGACGGGTCAACACTCAAGGGCTCTATGCCGGCGGCGTTGAACTCCAGCCAGCCGAATCTATATATACCTTCCGACAAAAGCTCTATCCTGACCCATGTATCAGATGAATCGAAGGCGGTGGAAGTCGCCATTGCCGAAATCGGCGGAGCCATCCTCGGCAGAAACCAATCACGACCCATATCATAGTTTGCCACGGTGTTTCTGAATATCCTGTCGAAAACAACACCGGGATTACGGTAGCCAACGTAAAGATCTTCTCTCGCTCCCGCGAAATCAACTCTCACTGTGATATTCTTCAGAATAGACAATTCCTGTGACATCTCTGAATATCTGGCGGTGGGAATCGCCAGCCTTACGATATTCAGACCGCGAACTTCATCTATAGATAGGATGTATGGTCTGCTTGAGGGCACCTTCGGACTCCGCGCAAGCTCCGAAGAAAAGGCCGCCTCGATCTCCTCCGGCGTATGTCGGGCGAAAAACGGCACCAGCTCCCTAAATGGCACCCTGTGATATTCTTCCCCCAGTATCTGAATGGAAACCTCAGCCATCGGGGGAACGGCCAGGGGCACAATCTTGACCGGAATCTCCACCTGTCCCTCTTTTCGAATCTGGGCGGTGCGGGCGATCTCGATGCTATGATATTGCTTTCCGGCTATATTATCAGGGACAATTGCATGAT
>CBDVBL010000467.1:0-2000 GCA_965372205.1 uncultured bacterium | reverse complement strand
GAGCCGCAAAAATGCTCTCCAGCCTCTTTCTCAAACCCGCCGTCGACACCATACCCGACATTTTCATCGTCCACGCGGCTGAAAACAGCCTGTCCACTGACGCCCCATATGCCGTTTTTAGTAAGCAAATTCCAGTCAACGCCACCTGTGGTGACGGGATTTTTCTCATTCTGGGTGGCTAATGTGACCATCCCGCCAAAGTTCGAGTTTGAGCGTACATCCTGCTGCAAGCGGAATACAGAATAATTGGCAGTTGGTTCGACTATTCCATCAAGGTCACCGCCGGAAAGATTAACGTACTTTGCGTTTTCTTCCTGTGTGATCGCATTAAGAAAAGCAACTGAGGTACCGCTGCTCAGCTTTCCAGTCAGCTTGGCGGCGCCGAGTATCGTTGTGGACTTGGGGTAATGAGTATAATAATCAAAAGCCGGATCATAGCCGCGGTGGTCTTCGTCATCGATTTCGCCCTGAGGGGGTCGCCCGATTCGGCGCGAATAGAATAATCCGAAACGCGTATCGAAAAGATTGGCGCCCTCGACGAAGAACGGTCTTTTTTCCTCGTAATAGGTCTCGTAAGTTGAAAGGTTCAACACCGGACGGTCAAGCTCCACCTGGCCGAAATCGGGATTGATCGCAGCATCCAGGATAAGGTTTGACGATAAACCATACTTAACATCAAATCCAATATTCTTCATATAATCACGACCGTCGGGATTGCCCAGGTCTTTTGGCTCGGTTTCCAGGCCGGAGACAGCGTAGGGCAAAATTTCGAGGTGTCTTGCCGGTTTTATGCCTTTCAATCCGGTCAGATGACCGAAACGGGATACAAAACCGCCCTCTGATGACGGTGAAAATGCCCACCAAGGTGATTCGCCCCTGCGGTTGATATATCGGGTAACGTTCATCCCCCAAACATGTTCGTCCTTCTCGGTAAAGCGGAGACAATGATAGGGTATGCGGATCTCCGCAGTCCATCCCCAGGGCTGCATTTTAACAGCCGATTCCCAGACACCGTCCCAGGAATAATCCTGCCAGTCGTCATTATATAAACGGCAATCGCGCTGGACACCGGCCGCGCTTACGTCAAACTTGTAACCGGTCTGATGGTCATGATAAGGATCTAAACGGACCGTTACGACTTCCGATTCGCCCCAGCGGTCTCGTCTGACAAGCTGCCGGGCGATTTTGTCCGGTTCCGATTCAAAACACCAGAAAGCGAAATATAAAGCTTCATCGTCATAGGCTACCGCCACCAGGGTGGATTCGGTGGCCGGCATCCCTTCATCCGGTTCTCGCTGTATGAAGTCCCGGGCAAATTCAATCTGATCGCTTTTCCAGATCTTATCATCGAGATTTCCATCAATCGCCGCAGCAGCGGGATTGATGCGAAGCGCCCTGAGTTCCGGGACAATTCTTCCATTCGAAGGAGTCTCTTCTGCAAACACCAAACTGCTGTAGAGAAATGACATTGATAGGATCAAAAGACTTAATAAATAATCTCTATATTTCATCTTCTCTCTCCCTCGCTGAAAGGTGACCGCCAACCATTTCCTAACACCTCGTTTACGCAAATCGACCTTAAAGGTTACATTTTCGAGGCGAATGTAATCGTGGAAACGTTAGAGTTGAAATGTCCCGGTGGAGGCCCGGGGGCGATCGGGCAATCATATCGGCGTTCCCTTATTAATCAACTCCTGTCTGCTATGTTGCCCGTCCTTCTTGAATTCCGCTCCAAATTCTTTTTCTCATTACAGCCCAACATAAATCGTCTATCAACTCCAATCCCTGTTTAATTCTTAATTTCCTGAAGCCGGAGACCTTAAGTTCCGCTGCGGTTTACGCTAGATAGTCCGTGAATGTCATAAGAATAAGCTTGATTTTTGAGGAAATCCTGATATAATGTAACGTCTATACGTGGCTTCTATCTTCATGCCACAAGAGGTACTGCAACTGCCTGAAAGAAAAAAATAAATCGATCAATAGCCAAAAGCCAGGGAGAA
>CBDVBL010000466.1:0-2009 GCA_965372205.1 uncultured bacterium | reverse complement strand
TGCCGTATTCGCCACCGACTTTCATGCCGGTTCGGACGAGGTCAACTGGGTGGAGTTTGCCAACGTCTATTCATCGGAATTTAATCATCCGCCCGATAAAGTGGCGGCGCTTACTTTTGACGCTGTCGCCCTGATTCTCTCCGGCCTTCGTCAGGGTATTACCAGCCCCGAAGAGTTGCGGAAATACCTGAGTGATATCGAGAAGTATCAAGGGGTTTCCTGCATGATTACTTTTAAGGGAACCGGCAGGGCGAACAACGAGATACGCATTTATTCCATCAACGAGGGGAAAGTAGCATCCCGCAGGTGAGTCAATGCAGGCGACTATTATAAGCAAGCTTGAGAGATTACAGGAAAGGCTCGGGGATCTAAATAAGGTCGTCATCGGTTTTTCCGGGGGAGTCGATTCGACATTGCTGCTGAAGGTTGCAGTCAAGACTCTCGGCCCGGACAGAGTCTGGGCGGTCACGGGCGATTCGGAATCGCTTGTGGCGGAGGAACTCGATTCCTGCCGCAAGCTGGTAAGCGATATAGGCCTGCACCCTGAGAATTTCATCGAAATTAAAACCAACGAGTTGTCCGACTCCGATTACAGGAAAAACCCGATAGACAGGTGTTTCTTTTGCAAATCAGAACTGTTTGGCCGTCTTAACGAGATTGCCGGCAATGTCGGCGCCTCACATGTGCTTGATGGCTCCAACGCGGATGATTCGAATGATTGGAGACCGGGACGTAGAGCCGCATCCGAATTCGGCGTAATTTCCCCGTTGGCCGAGGCAGGCATTAACAAACAGGATATACGCGAAATGGCGCATGAGTTGGGTCTACCCAACTGGGATAAGCCGGCGCTTGCCTGCCTCTCATCGAGAATACCATACGGCTCGGAGGTGACCGAGGAGAAACTCAGTCAGGTGGCGCAGGCTGAACGGTTCCTACGTTCACTTGGATTCGGGCAACTGAGAGTTCGTCACCATGATAGAATGGCCCGGATAGAGCTCCTGCGAGACGAGATACCTCGGATATTTGAGGACGGACTCGTGAATCTCGTGGTCGAAAAGCTGAAATCGATAGGTTTCAAATACATTACTATCGATCTTCAGGGATACCGCAGCGGAAGTATGAACGAAGATATAGAAATGGACAATAAGAAATGAGCGAAGATCAATCGAAAAGAGTAGCTTTAAAAGTCGTGGTGGGCGATCAGGTTCGTGAAGTGACCTTCGATGAGCTGACCCTTTCCAATAATCTCGGTCTGGAAGCGCTGGTGAAAGTCCTTGTGGATAAGCGTGTTTTCAAGCCCGAAGAGCTTCAAAAGGAGATGGAGCGAATCCGGAAAGAACGCTACCGCGACCCATCCAGCGTATAACCCATGAAATCGTTTTCCTGGATATCTCACCCGGCGAAGGAGAGGCGGGTGGCAACTGTTTTTGTATTGCTATTTATTCACGGCATATTCTATTTCGTTTTCAGCGTTACCGGCAGCGTGATAATGGTGCTGATCGCCGGCTTGATTTTCCTTATAACTCTATCAACGTATTTTCTTCCCACCACATATACGGTCGATGAAAAGACGGTTTCTATCAAGTTTCAATTCAGCGCGAAGAAACGCAACTTGTCGGCTTTCAGGATGATGTATCCGGGTCGGCGGGGCGTATTATTATCGCCGTTTCTGGCCCCGTCGCGGCTGGAGAATTTCCGCGGATTTTATCTGAGATACGGCAAGGATAACAAAACTGAAGTCGATGAATTCCTCGCCGGGCTCCTGGATGAACAAAGACAGGCCCAAGCGGCGGAATCCCGCGAATCCATAGGAATTGAGAAAGAAGAGACCGATGGCGCCTAAATCAGCGTTCGGGCCACAGGAATTGCCTCCGGAGGAAGAGGAACTCGCTCCCGAGGAGCGGGAAATGCTTCTGAAGATCGCCCAGAAAGTTGTCGATAGGCGCTTGACCGTTCCGGCCATACTCTTTTTAGAATCTGTCAAGCCGCTCAATTATATCGGCTCCCAG
>CBDVBL010000465.1:0-2009 GCA_965372205.1 uncultured bacterium | reverse complement strand
AGATCTTGCCCGGCTTGACGGCCAGGACAATTCCCGGCAATAAAAGCGCAAGCAAAAATACCAATAGCACGGTCCTCATGTGGGCCTCCTTATTAAAGTGTTATCAACTATCCATTAATATTGTCCAAACAACCTGATATCAGATTACCTCTTTTATCTAATTTGAAGATAAATAAAAATCCTCTATTTCCAAGTCATAATTAGCATACCCACGAGTTCATACGGGTTCTTAATGAGAGTTCGCTTGATGACGTTAAGGTAAAGCATTCTTAACGTTTCTTTATCAGCAGGATGGAGGCAAGAAATCGGATAGTTCTACAGGTTATCACAACAGAAGCCGGGATCGCAAATTCACAAATGGGATTGTCAGGATTTAATTCATTCCCAATCACGGTGATAAGAAAAGAGACGGTGGTTTCAAGTTGGGAAAGAGATTTCTTATTAATTTTTCAAGGAGCTCGGTTGCTATCATACCCCTCAATTTAATTACATGTTTATGTTTGCAATTGTTTCATTGGAGATTAGCGCAGTGGTCGGCGATTGACTTTAAAAAAAATAGGGGCGAATCGCGTTCGCCCCTGCAGAAATCGGAAAATGGAGTTTCCGGAGTTTACTTCAAAAGTGTCATCTTTCTCACTGCCGCGGTACCGAACTCGTCGAAATTGACCGAGTAGAAATAGGTTCCGCTGGCTACGGTCTCGCCGGATGCATTGGTGCCGTCCCAGGTGATGGAGCGAGTCTCCTGGCTTAAGGGGAAGCTTCTCACTAGGCGGCCGGTAACGTCGTATATGGCCAGTTTGCCGGAGTGAATCTCACCATTGATGGAAATCACGGTATTGGCGTTGAAGGGATTAGGATAGTTCTGTCCGAGAGCGAAATCGAACGGCAGATCGAGATCTCCATCCTCAATTGCCAACGGGATCAGCTCGCCAGCCTCGATCTCCAGGTAGAGAACGTTGTTGATGGTCCATACTCCCTGGGGGCGCCAGGCGGGTCCGGCATCGTTGTCGTCCACATACATGATATGCAAAATGCCGTCAACCGTTTCTGCCATGGATGACCAGACATCGTTATCGCAATAGGGCGGGACGCAACCCGGGGTGGGCGAATCCGTGATATTGACCTTATCGAACCAGGTGGCGCCGTTATCTCTTGAGCCGGCCGCATAGAGGTCGTGGTTGGCAAAGCCTGCCGCGGAGACATCATCATGGGAGCCTTCAGACCAGAGGGCGAAAAGATTGCCGTTGGAGGGATCAACTCCCAGGCTCATTTTCATGATACAGGCATAATAAATCCAAGGCGGCGACTCGGTAGGGCAGCCACCAGGTGGCGACGAGGCTATCCAGGAATGACCCGTACTCGCGCTCCAATGCTTCAGATCGCCGATGGTTTCCTCCGCGTAGTTATCGAGCGACAGATAAGCAATATGGAGATTATCCTCGTAGTCGTAAATGCCATCCACGTCGGGCCAGGAAGTCACAGAATCGTCGCGAGTATATTGTGTTATATTTAGAGGAGAGTTGAAATCCCAGACTATACCGTCATCTGATTCAATTACGAATACATCGTACCATTCCGCCTCTGGGTCTGCATAGTCGGTGAAGATAATGGCCGATTTTGCCGAAACGGGCGATGAAATGATGATCATACTCAAACCTGCAATGGCACGAACATCTTCCCAGCGCGACCATGTTGCCCCATCGTCTTCCGAGTACGTATAACCCGTTCTCATGGGATGGGTTTCATTAACGGTGGCAATCAGGTGCAGCCGGCCGTCAGTATCTCTTGAAAGATAAGGCCATATAAAGCCGGCCCCGACGTCCAGGAAATGCTCGGTGAAGATACCGAAACCCCTGATGGCATCTACGGAAACGGAATTGTGGGAAGAAGGTAAAGCGTCTGCCAGATGGTAGGCTATGACAGCCTCGCCGCCGTCCATTAAGTCGAGCGTGGCAAAACCGGTGCCATCCTCGGCAAGGACGCGCATTCCATCCTGACTCCATTCGCCG
>CBDVBL010000464.1:0-2015 GCA_965372205.1 uncultured bacterium | reverse complement strand
CTACATTTTCTCTTATTCAGTTTACGGTATATAGACAGAGCTATATAACCGCTTGGCAATTTGCATGTCAAGAGGAAAATACGAATATGGGCCTGCCAGATGATTGTTATCAAGCAGTAGCTCGATATTTGCTATTATTGTGCTCATTTAACTATAGCCTTATTTTGGCCAGCTGATCTAGCCAGCCTTGTACAAATCTGCCCGGGGGGAGCAATTGCTAATATAAGTTCAATTCTATAGGGATTTGTCAAGGACTTTTTTAGGAAAATCGCTAATAGTAAAGATAGCTATTTAGAGCCTGATGGATTGACAGTAAAGAGAATGTCCATCGACCCTTCATGCGGGATATAGTTCTTGTGAAAAACTTCTATAACCGAAAAATATATAAACCTCAGCATCTTTAGATTATCAAATATTTCGTTGCGGCTCACGTCTTGACGTGACCGCATTCCCTCCAAGTAGCGGTCAGGGCAAGCCCTGACTCGCTGGCCAGTGGCCATGCGTGTCAAGGAATTTAATGGCTGGGCCGGATCAGGCGTTTTCGTCTGAATGGGAAAGCGTCTCGTTAATGTTGCCTTCGGTGATCTTCAAAACCTCGGCGCAGGTGGTGAACTCGAAGATATCTAAAATCCGCATCAACTTCTCCTCGGCCAGGTTGAGATTGCCGTAGCGGGAGTAATTGACATAATCTGCGTTGGGTGATCTTCTCTGGTGACGATCCAGCTCCCAGAGTTTCATATTGATCATTGCCGAATATCCCCTGCGATTCAGACTGTGGATGGCCCTCTTTACGAACCATCCCGGGAAAAGCCGCAACCGCTCGCTGAACTGTAACGATACGCCCAGCTTCCTCACGGTGGACTGGGGCACGGCGATTATAGATCCGCCCTCTTTGAATCTGACGGTTAGAGGCCGGTTCTGCTCAGCCGGAAGACCGTGAGATAAAAGGCTGCAATCGTAACGATAGCCGGCTTCCGCCACCCGACGGTAGAGCGATAGATATTCCTTTCCGAAATATTCGCCCGCCGCCTTGAAGCCGAACACCGGCTTCTGCAGGATATCCTCCAGAATTGTCCTGGAGCGTTCCAGTTCGATGACGAGCTTTTCAGATGACATTTTCCTGATATCGCTGTGATACCAGCCGTGACTGGCCACCTCATGGCCGCGAGCATCTATAAGAGCTACCACCTCCGGGAATCTCTTGGCCACCCAGCCCAGAACGAAGAAGGTGGCGATCGCTTTTTGCTCATCGAGATAATCGAGCAGGTGGATGAGATTCGGAATGATGCGGGATTTCGTCTCGATCGATTCTATATCGTGGCCTTCCATGTGGAATATGTCTTCTACCTCGAAAGAGAGAATGTTTTTTACGCCTGCGGTTCCGGCGACGGAATTTTCGCTGTAAGAATTGGAGATCATCTCATATTAATTCGGCATAAATTGCCAATCTATAAATCGTGGGGCGATTGTAAGTTGATATATCAGCGCTGTCAAGCGGTTTTGAGTGATTCGGATATCGAATATCAGCCGATACCCGGCTAACGATAGCCGATCACCTCCGAGTATATTATCAGCAATATCAGGATTATGCCGATCGTAAGCGCGGTCGCTCCGAAAATCTTAAGGCCCCGAACCACAACCTCGGGTAACGGGCTGACCAGGCGTTTTTCGAGTTCTCCCGATTTCACCAGCTCCTCGTATTCGCGGGGACGATCGATCTTCAGCTCCTCGACCGGGACGCGGCCGGTGAAGATCACCGTATCCATGGGAAATTTATCCGGCCTGAAATGGGTGTTGAAGAAATGCACCGTGAATATGAAGCCGACCGCCAGGAGGGCTTCGTCCGAGTGTATGATGGTTGCAACATTGATAAACCACCCCGGCAGGACATATGTAAATAGTTCCGGGAACCATAATATTAAACCGGTGGATCCGATGATCAGCACGCCCCAGAAGACGGCGAAGTAGTCGAATTTTTCCCAGTAGGTCCAGTGGCCGTAGGCGGGCCGTGGTCC
>CBDVBL010000463.1:0-2027 GCA_965372205.1 uncultured bacterium | reverse complement strand
CTCATTCTGGGAATGATCCTCTTTTATCTTTGACCTTTGATTTCAGGTTTGGCACGAAATTCTCATCAGCGCCCTTACCCGGATTCACTCCCCAGGACGGCGGGCAATCCGGACATCCATATGGCGGCCAATCAGGAGGGCGTATCATGAAGACCACATCGGAGAGCTCGAACGGGACGCAGTTGCCGTTGGGATCGGCGCCAGGAGCGTAATCGTCGCCGTAGGGCGGGCAATAGCAGGTATAGGCAGGCTCTACCGTGCCTCTGTAAAGGCCGATCATCCAGATTACATCAGGAAGTTCCCATGGAACGCCGTTATGGTTGGGGTCGCCATAAATATAATCGCATTCCGGCACAAAATGCAGCCCGCAATAATCCTGCTCCGGTTCGATGCCGCCACCGGGAGGCGCCTCGAATGCCCAGCTGGTTCCCTGTCCGCTATGAGGAAACCAGCCCGCAGAAAACGGATAATGAACGCTGTCCACAGGCACGCCGGTATTACATGTCATCAAAAAAGCGCCGTAATAGTCCCATTCACCGTTTGTATCAAATGCCTCGCAGGGGGGATCGAAAATCGTATAGATTGCTCCTGCGGCTTGAAAGGTATGTCCTTCGGGAATATCTGGATCGTCCGGGTGCCCATAGGGTGGGGTTACGAAGGTATCCCAGCACGGATAGTCGTAGTCCGGATTAAAAACGGCGCCATTGCGGCTGGCGATAATAGTATCCGCAGACATCAGACAATGCGTCACGCCAACGATCGGTGCCGGATTCTCCTGATCAGTCCGCACCCACATCTCGATCTCAATCTCCTGTTCGTTAAGAACCGTCAATACGCCCGCCTCATCCTCCTCCAGCGGGCCGAAGACGACCTTGTTTAAATCTTGCGCTGAAGCGAGAGCGGTGATCAAAAAGAAAAGCAGCATAGCCGGCAGCGCCTTTATCATTTAAACCCCCTCATTCCGGGAATGATCCTCTTTTATCTTTGACCTTTGATTTAAGAAACGGCGTCGGTTGCTGCCGGTTCTCGTCGCGGGGCAGTATTCCCAATATCCCCGGGCAGTCGGGGCAACCCCATAATTCGCAACCAGATCTGTAGCCGCAAATCTGGAGGACAACGTCCTCGAGTTCCATTACAACACAGTTGCTGTCCACCGTGGCCATGAGAGGGAATTCGTCCCCGTGTGGAGGACAGGGGCAGGTCATATATGGTGAAATCGTACCTCTATACAAGCCGATCATACAGATAACGTCAGCAAGCTCCAACGGAACCCAGTTAAGATTACAGTCACCGGGGATATACTGACAATCCGACACGAAATGCAGTCCGCAGTGGTCCTGTTCGGGTTCGACACTACCTCCCGGCGGCGTCTCGAAAGCCCATGATGTTCCTTGACCACTGTGAGGGTACCAGCCTGCGGTGAAAGGAAAATAGACCTGCCCGGTCGGTACGTCAATATTGGTTTCCATCAACCAGGTGCCATAGAGATCCCATTCGCCCTGAGTATCGAGGGGATCGAAAGGGGGATAGGGTGGATTCCACGGATAAATTGCACATTGCATTTCGCATGTATATCCTGGAGGAATCGGAAAAGCGTCGTCAGGATTATGAATGTAAGGGCCGTCGATCCAATCCGATTCCCAACTATCATAAGGATATTCAAGATCCATCCCCT
Source organism: uncultured bacterium (assembly GCA_965372205.1). GTDB lineage: Bacteria > Zixibacteria > MSB-5A5 > UBA10806 > UBA10806 > CBDVBL01. Next base: position 352 of record CBDVBL010000463.1, on the reverse strand, counting down.
GCCGTTCTGCGATAATGACATTCTCAGACATCAGACCGTGGCATACGCCGATAATAGCGGTAGGATTATCCGGATCGGTCCGAACCCACAACTCAAGCTCAATAGCCTCGCCGTTGTAAACCGTCAAGATTCCCGCGTCATCGCCCACCAGCGGCCCGAAGACGGTCTTGTTGGATTGGGCGGAAGCCAGCCACAACGGGAAAAGCAAAATTATCGTCAGTAGTAACGCTTTCTTCATGTTAGCCCCCTCATTCCGGGAATGATCCTCTTTTATTTTTGACTTTTGATTTAAGGGACGGAGTCGGTTGCTGCCGGTTCTCGTCGCGGGGCAGTATTCCCAATATCCCCGGGC
>CBDVBL010000462.1:0-2028 GCA_965372205.1 uncultured bacterium | reverse complement strand
CCGGTTATTTTAATAGCACCATCTTCCTCGTCTCAGCATATTCACCCGCCTGAATCCTGTAGAAATACATGCCGGAAGAATTATCAGCAGCATCCCAGATAACCTGATGATAACCAGCGTGCTGTTCCCCGGTAACCAACATTTCCACCTTCCGGCCAAGGATGTCGAAGATTTCGATAATAACATCAGCGGAGTTGGGCAGATTATATTTTATTGTCGTCGTAGCGTTAAACGGATTGGGGAAATTGTAGAATAAGGCTAATCTGGCTGGAACCTCATCGACCCCTTCAGCAACATCTGTAGGATATCGTTCAATTGGATCACCCGGCGTCATATCATGGCCATCGAAGCCTGGAAAGTCAGGTGCATATCGATGGATCCGGAAAACAAGGTTGCCGTTTGGCGGATCACCCTGATTCATAGGACCATGGATGTTCACCGGATTTATATACAGCCAGACAATCTCTCTACCCTGAGTGACCTCGAAGAACTTTCCATTCTGTCCGCTGCATATCAGCGTGTTGCCGTTAGGGAGACGCTGAGCTCCAGAAATATTTCCGGAGAAAAAGTCTTGTGGATTTTCCGCGACGTATATCCAGACCGGCTCCTCCGGCCCAAAGGCGGTGCCAGGTACCAGCAGATAGTTTCCTTGATCGTCTATGGGCGGTTCAATCTCATCGACAGTGGAATAATCTCCGTCAGGGCGATTCCCGCCGTTGTTGAAAACCGTAATGTTTCCCTCTCCGGGGTAGCCGGGCTCTACCCATGCGGCATCATGTTGCCTAAAAAATCTCTGATCCTCCTCGCTTCCGGCCCTATACGCCTGTGGATTTCCCCATCTGTAAAGAAAATCACCACCCCTGCCGTATCTGCCGCCGGAGTGCCCCGCTGCCTCCTCGATCGTAGTGCTATGATCAATAACATATATCTCGTACTGCGTATGTGCACTCACCAATATTTGATCCAGTTCCTCATTATAATCAATAGAGTTTAAGTGGTTCCAGTCATGATTTCCGCGGTTGGGCCCCGATCGTGGATCGAAGTTAATATCAAGCAACTCGGGATGGTCCTCAACGACACCATAATTTTCTTTTGTTGAATCAAAATCCTGAATCAAATGATCCCATATATGCCATTCCCAGACTATATTCCCCCCGGATTGACCATCCGGCTCAACTTCAATAATATGGTCCGGCCATAATTTGTTTGACGACAATAAATCCGGATTGCGACCCGCTTCAATAGCTTCCTCCCGGGATTTATACTCCCAGGCAATCACAAGCACGTTGCCGTCTGGAAGGCTTTCTATATCATGATGAGACTGATGTACATCACTTGAGTATTCGTATTCCCAGATGATGGCTCCGTCCCAGGCTATTTCCTGAACTAGTCCACTGGAGCCTCCGCCTGGAAAATCCGGATTTTCACCACGATTGCTTGATCGGAGTAAATTACCAGTTTCCAGTAAGCGCGCGGCAAATCTCGGCTTATCTTCACATTCCCATGAGTGGACAAGTAGCCCGTTATTGTCAATCAGATACGTAACATTATATGGCATCGGCGCAAACAGGGTGTAGCCGACGAATGCATCATCTTCATTAATAAACAATCCCATTGTTCTCTCTTGAGCCCCGGCTAAGTTCAAATGGGCGATAAGCACGCATACGATTGCCAGTAATAAAAGCGAAGTGATCCTCATGGTATCCTCCCAGCGAGGTATTTATCCTTGTTGCCAATCGCAGATGAAAATTACACTTATCTATTAGTATGGATAACTAATTCCACGTAAATGTCAAGGGTTTTCGGTGCTTGCGAGGGTTTGTACCCCATCCCTGATACCCCGCTTTGAACCCCCGACCTTATAACTCATATCGTGTAATGTTGACAAATCAAATAGCGATTTGAGGTGAGAATCTTGGAAAGCTATTGAGACATGTGCAGCGGTTGATTCTCCGAGAATCTACCCTAACGCTATGATTACCTTCAGGTTCCACACCGGCCGCCAACGGCTTTGAAGGCCGCAGGGGC
>CBDVBL010000461.1:0-2031 GCA_965372205.1 uncultured bacterium | reverse complement strand
AAGGCCATCAAAAAAATTTTCGGCAGCAAAGCGGAGAGGGACGTCAAAAGGCTATAGCCGGTCGTTGCCGAAATAAACGAGATATACGAGACCCTGAAGGCCAAAACCCACGACTGGTTTCCTAAACGCACCGAGGAGTTCAAAGCTGAACTGGCGGCCCATCTGGAGGAGATTGCCGGAGACTTAGACCGCGACACGATGGATCCCGACGTTTATAAAAAAGAATACAGGAAGAGAATCGACCAGAAATTGGACGAGATCCTGCCGGAGGTATTTGCCATGGTCAAGGAGTCCTGTCGGCGGCTGGTTGGACAATCCTGGGACGTTAGTGGGATCGAGACCAGCTGGGAGATGATTCCTTATGATGTTCAATTGTTAGGCGGGATCGTACAGCACCAGGGCAAGATAACCGAGATGGCCACCGGTGAGGGTAAAACCCTGGTTGCCACTATGCCGTTATATCTCAATGCCCTTGTCGGTAAGGGCGCTCATCTTGTAACCGTCAACGATTACCTCGCCCGTCGCGATGCCCAATGGATGGGCAAAGTTTACGAGTTTCTGGGGTTAACCGTCGGCTGCATTCAGAACGATATGTCACCTTTCGAGAGAAAACAGCAATACGCCTGCGATATTACCTATGGCACCAACAATGAATTCGGATTCGATTATCTCAGGGATAACATGGCGGTACGGGCGGAGGATCTGGTGCACCGCGATTTTTATTACGCCATCGTTGACGAGGTCGATTCTGTGCTCATCGACGAAGCCCGGACGCCGCTGATAATATCGGGTCCCGTCGAATCCACCCTGAATATCAGGTTTAATGAGATGAAGCCATTGGTGGCCAGCCTTGTCAAACGGCAAAACCAGTTCGTGGCCAAACTGATTTCCGAGGCCGAGAAGGTGCTTGAGAGCGATGGAGATCAAACCGAGGCGGCCGATAAGCTCCTCATGGCGCATCGCGGCGCGCCCAAGAATAAGAGGCTTTTGAAGCTTTACAAGGAAAAGGGAATCCGACAGATGGTCGAGCAGCAGGAGCTTCTCTACAGGCGCGACAAGAATCTCTACGAGATCGACGAGAAACTCTATTTCTCTATCGATGAGCGCGAGCATACGGTATATCTCAACGAGCCCGGACATAAGATGCTCGCCCCCGACGATCAGAAATTGTTTGAAATACCTGATCTCACCGAGGCACTGGTGCAGATCGACACTGATGAGAATTATACCCCGGAACAGAAGATTAAAAAGAAAGAGGAGATTTACACCCTGCATGGGGAGAAGTCCGAGAAAAACCACGCCATAAACCAAATTTTGCGCGCCTACCAGCTTTTCGAAAAAGATGTTGAGTATGTCGTGCAGGAAGGCAAGGTCTTGATCGTCGACGAGTTCACCGGACGGCTGATGCCGGGCCGCCGCTATTCCGACGGCTTACATCAGGCTATCGAGGCCAAAGAAAGCGTCACCATCGAGGGCGAGACGCAGACTTTAGCCACTATCACGCTCCAGAACTATTTCAGAATGTACAACAAGCTGGCCGGCATGACCGGTACCGCCGAGACAGAGGCGGCCGAGTTTTTTGAAATATATAAACTCGACGTAGTCGTGATCCCGACTAACAGGCCGGTGCGGAGGTTCGATTACGATGATGTCATTTATCGCACCCGCCGGGAGAAATACAATTCAATCATCGAGGAAATTATCAGGCTGCATAATAGGGGTCTGCCGGTGCTGGTAGGTACGGTATCGGTTGATATTTCGGAAACGCTTTCTCGTATGCTCAAACGTCAGGGGATAGGCCATTCGGTTCTCAATGCCAAATACCACCAGCAGGAGGCGGAGATAGTAGCCAAAGCGGGCCTCCCGGGAGCGGTAACCATCGCCACCAACATGGCCGGTCGCGGCACCGATATCAAGCTGCAGGGCGAGGTACTCAAATCGAAGGCCTGCATGCTGATTTCTCAGGCGGTGCCGGACCAGAGATGCCCGTTCTACGACGAATTGAAATGCGAGGAGGACGTTCCCTGCGGC
>CBDVBL010000460.1:0-2050 GCA_965372205.1 uncultured bacterium | reverse complement strand
CGTCACCGGAAAATGTTCAGCAGGAAGTTTCCTCGGTACCGGATGAGGACAAAGCTGAATCGGCCGATGAGCAGGAAATAACCGAGCCGTCTATGCAGGAGCCCGAACCATCGGGGGAGGATCATGTTGAAGAGGCGCCGGTATTGAATGAATCGGGTGCTTCAGATAACATCAATAAAGTGTCGGCTATGGATTTCGAACAGTTCCACCAAACCCAACAACCGGGGACTCCGCATAACATTGATATGCTCCTCGATGTTACCCTGCCGATTTCAATTGAGCTGGGGCGGACTAATATGCCGATCCAGGATATACTGAATCTCGGTCCCGGATCGGTTGTCGAGCTAAGCAAACTTGCCGGAGAACCTGTGGATCTTCTGGTGAATAATAAAATGATCGCCAGAGGTGAAGTCGTTGTGGTTGACGAGAATTTTGGGATCAGGGTTACGTCGATGGTCTCACAGGAAGACCGCATAAAAAGCCTCGGATGAAGAAGATACTGCCTGCATCGTTGATTCTTGTCGCCTTGTTGTTCGCGGGCGACATCTTTGCGCAAACCGGCGTAGCGGATAGCGCCTCGGTTTCGCCCCAGAATATCTATTCTCCTTCACTTTTCGGGATCGTGATTAAATTGATTATATCGATGGTTGTTATTGTCGGTCTTATTTATCTGTCCATGTATTTCTTGAAAAAGATCAATTCCCGGGCCTCCGGTGGAGGCATCATCGGTGATACCATAAAAATCATCGGCCGCACTTTTCTCTCGCCTAAACAGTCGCTGTATCTGGTAAAAATCGGCGATCGGTATGCGATTATCGGCGCCACCGAACAGAGCGTCAGCATGATCGGTGAACTCAGTGAGAAAGAGGCCGCAAAATTCGAAAGCCAGGTGAAAGCGCCCGCGGATTCATCGCCACGCTCGAGATTTATTGAGATATTTAAGGGAATTACAAAACAATGAAAAAGCTTGTGCTTTTGGCCGTATTTTGTGCGTTAATTATTCTGCTTGTACCGCACGATTCCTCGGCCCAGGCAATTCCTAAAATATCGATAGAATTCGATAAGGCCGATTCGCCGGAGGATTTCTCTGTGGCTCTGCAAATAGTCCTCTTGCTTACGGTTCTAACACTGGCGCCGGCGATAATTATCCTGCTAACATCGTTCGTTAGAATAATTGTGGTTTTCTCGTTTTTGAGACAGGCAGTGGGTACACATCAGATGCCGCCTAATCAGCTTCTGATAGGTCTGGCATTGATACTGACCGTCTTTATCATGGCGCCGACGATTGAACGTATCAACACGGAGGCGATCCAGCCTTATCTGAAGGGGGAGGTCAACCAGCGGGCGGCTTTCGATATAGGAATAAAACCCCTTCGGGAATTTATGCTCAGACAGGTCAGGGAAAAGGACCTGGCTTTATTCGTCTCCCTGGCTAATATCCCGCAGCCGGAAACTCCTGATGATCTACCGACTCATCTCATAATTCCGGGCTATATAATTTCCGAGTTGAGGATAGCATTCCAGATAGGTTTCATATTATATATACCATTTCTGGTGATCGATATGGTGGTGGCGTCTGTTCTAATGTCGATGGGTATGCTGATGTTGCCTCCGATTATGGTCTCTTTGCCGTTTAAAATTTTACTCTTTGTCCTGGTCGATGGCTGGTATCTGATCGTAAAATCGATTGTATCGAGCTTTCATTGACGAATTCAGATCGTATAAAGGCAGAATTTTAAAATGAAAAGAAAAATCCAGTGGATACGCAATTTGTAGTCGAGCTGGCTCGAAATTCGATATACACCACGTTGCTGGTATCATCCCCGATGCTGATACTGGCCCTTATCGTGGGTCTTTCCATTTCGATATTACAGGCGATCACTCAGATTCAGGAGATGACTCTCACCTTTATCCCCAAGATTGTGGCCGTAGCCATAGCCCTTATCATTTTCTTGCCGTGGATGATTAACACCGTGGTCGGTTTCGCCAGCCAACTGTTTTCGATAATTCCCACATTATCCTGACGGGTAGTTTTGTATTGGTTGAAGGG
>CBDVBL010000459.1:0-2065 GCA_965372205.1 uncultured bacterium | reverse complement strand
TCATCCTCCTCGATATATCCGGCGGCAACGTATTTTGTATCAAACAAGTTGTTGACTCTCCCGGATAGAATCATCGAGCCGATGCCGAATTCATCGCCTATATCAACGGACCCGACCAGATCGATAACGTGAAAGCTCTTCAGTTTTCTATCGTCATTCTCTGAGTTATCGAGGAACTGTTCTCCTACAAAATGTCCGTAAAGCCCGAATGATGCCGGATAGTACTTGTATGTAACGCTGTAATTGGCCAGCATGGACGGGAAACCGCCTATGCGATTGTTGGAGCGATCCAGCTCTATAGCCTCCCAGGCATCCCAGTCGAAACCATATTCTATGTAATCTTCAAAATGATCATCGTTGACCGCAATATTGCCGGAGAAAGTCAGATTCGTAGTTGTGGCAAGTTTCGCCGAGATCTCGATTCCCTGGTGCAATGTCTTATCAGCGTTACCCGAGATCGGATAACCGTTATCATCCACCTGCCCGGCATACGGAATAATCTCGTCGGTTATCTGCATACGGTAGAGGTTCAATGTTAAATTCAGGTCGTTGCCCGCCAGATCACTCTTGAAGCTTCCCCCAAATTCGACATCGAAAAGTTTCTCGGGATCCAGTTCTTTCCCTACGAAGCCATAGCCGGCGCTTATTGGTGTGAAATTATCCGGCTTGAAAACAGGATTCGACCAGTAATCAGTCGGGTCATATATATCCTTGAACGCCGGCTGCCGCGCCGCTGTCGAGACGTTACCGAACACCGTGATATCATCATTGATCAGGAAATTCATCCCGAAACGAGGAGTAACAAAATCGTAGCTGCGATCAAAACTGACATCGTACAGCCTATCGTTGCTCAAATCGTAACTGTAATGCTGATATTGCAGATCGACCATGCCCGAGAGCCTTTCGGTGATATCATACCCCAGATGGCCAAATACTGTATAGGACTGTCGGGCGCCATAGTAATCGTAGTAACGCACATTGGGATCGAGATCATGCGGATACGCTGCCGCCCAGAGAACCTCGCCGAAATGATGACCTTCATGCAGCCTCATCTCGCCGCCAGCTACGATCTTCCCTTTGTCGAAATCGTGTGTCACTCGCGGTATCCATCCCCAGTCATATTCGCTGACGACCCGGCGACGAACGAGGTCGGTCCTCTCAAGCTCGTATAAGCCCGTTACCGGATCAGGAATAGGATTGCCGCCCGCATCGACGTCCGCGTAATAATTTAACGGGAACTCGTAAGGTGTGCCAACCCAGATCGCGCCTAAGTTATATTCCTCTATGTAACGGCGGCTGCGGAACTGGTCATAGTAGCCATCGCCTTCGAAATAATAAAGCGTATTGGAGAGCGATGTATTCTCATTCAGCCTGTAATCATGTATCAATTCGTAATGCGGCTGCTGGAAATGATCGATTTCGTCTTTGTACTGAAGCTCATTGTAACGGCGATCCGTGTCAAGCTGTGCTTTAGTGATCCCCTTGTATGCCAGGTGCGATTCCTCCGGCCCGCCATAGAAGTTTATCTTCAATGTCGATTTCTCGTCGTAACGCGCCAGGCCGATAAAATACCCCCACATCCGCGACCACGACTTGTCACGGTAACCATCGGTATCGATCTTCGAGAAGCGGCCGTAGAAGACGTAGGAATCGTTAATCAACCCGGAGTTGCCCGAAAGCAGAAATTTTCGGGTATTGTAACTGCCGTAGCCGGATTTAAACTTCAATTCCGGCTGGGCGGAGAAATTCGACGTTATCAGGTTAACCGAGCCGCCCATGGCCGCCGCGCCGTAAAGGGAATTGCCAACCCCCCGCTGAATCTGAATATCCTCCACGCTTTCGGCGAAATCGGGCAGATCGATCCAGAAGACCTCCCCCGACTCGGCGTCGTTCAGGGGGACGCCGTTTAACATGACCGCGATCCGCTTCTGATCGAAACCCCGGATGCGCATATATGAATATCCGATCCCGTTACCTGCATCGGAGTATGCGAACAGGTTCGGCGTGTCGGCCAGGAGCATCGGGATATCCTGCGCGAAATACTTATCCTCAATCTCGGCGCGGG
>CBDVBL010000458.1:0-2066 GCA_965372205.1 uncultured bacterium | reverse complement strand
TCATTATTTGAAAGAATAACAGCGCGCTCGATCACGTTTTCTAATTCTCTGACGTTACCCGGCCAATCATAGGCCTGTAGATTTTCCATGACCTTGGCCGGGATAGTTTCTATTTTCTTGGCTATCTTGGCGCTGTATTTTTTGGTAAAGTACTTTACCAGTAAAGCGATATCATCTTTGCGTTCCATGAGAGGCGGGACTTCAATCGGAAAGACGTTGAGACGATAGTACAGATCTTCGCGGAAAGAGTTGTTTCTTATCTCTTCCTTCAAGTCCCTGTTAGTGGCGGCAATTACGCGGACATCGACTTTAATTGTGGCCGGATTCCCCAGCCTTTCGAACTCGCCTTCCTGTAAAACTCTCAGAAGTTTTGATTGAAGATCAAGGGGAAGATCACCGACCTCGTCCAGGAAGATCGTGCCTTTATCCGCCAGCTCGAATCTCCCAATCTTGCGGGAAAGCGCCCCGGTAAAAGCTCCCTTCTCGTGGCCGAACAGCTCGCTCTCTATAAGACCCGCGGGCAATGCGGCGCAGTTCACCTTGACAAGCGGCCTGTTTCTCCGGTCGCTGATATTATGGATGGCGCGAGCCACCAGTTCCTTTCCGGTACCGGTTTCCCCCGTTATGAGCACGCTGGCGGTAGTGGATGCCACCTGCTCGACTTGCCTCAGCATCCCTTTGAATTTTTCATTTCGAGTGATAATCTCATCGAAATTATGATCGGTCTTGATCTCCTCCTGCAAATAAATATTCTCCGCCTGGAGCCTGGATTTGAGTTTCTCAACCTCCTCCAGGGCATTCCGCAAGGCTTCCTCCGCCTGTTTCCGTTCGGTAATATCTTGTACCGTTCCGATCATTCTTATTGCTTGACCCTCGCCGTTGAAGGTGACCTCTGCGCGTTCATTCACGACTCGTATGTCTCCACTTCTCTGAACCACGCGGTGCTCAATATCATAAGGCTTGTTATCCTGCAGCGCCTCATCGACAGATTTCATCACATATTCCCTGTCGTCCGGATGAACTGCTTTAAGGAAGGCCTCGTAGTTGGCGCCGAACTCCCCCGGAGACAATCCGAAAATGCGGTAAATCTCGTCCGACCAGAATAAATCATTCGTCTCTATATTCCATACCCAGCTTCCCAAATTCGCCAATCTCTGGGCCTCGGCAAGGTTTGATTTGCTTTGACGCAGTAACTGCTCTATCTGTCTTCGCTCAATGATATCGTGAACAAAAAAACAGATATATTCATCGTCCTCAAATTCGAGATAGCTGGCGTCGATCTCGACCGGAATGGTAATACCGTCTTTTTTTACCATGTCCGATTCAAATAGCCTCGTTTTGACCTCCTTGAGACTCGAGAGCAACTCTATCCAGTCGCTCTTATTTTGATTTGCAATTATATCATTGACAGTTAAGGCGATCAGCTCATTCTCCGAATAACCCAGAAACCTGCCGGCGGCTTTGCTGACCCGGGATATATTCCCTTCAGGATCAATCCAGAAAATAACATGAGCCCCTTGCTCAACCGTGGAATGATAGAATTTCCTTATAAACTCTTTATTTTTATCAAATTCCATTATTCAACATATTCTATTACTGGTTAAATCGAATCCTCGATATTTCAGATCGGGATACTTACAACCTTTAAATATGTAAATTGAGCATAACCTTAACAATATAGTCCACAATAAATCCTTTCGCAAGGCGAATCTGCATCAACCCAGCCGCCTAATGGACAAATGACCTGCCCTCCATAAATCGGTCCAATTTTAAGGTTAGGAATTGGAAACTGAAGAACCTCAAACAAACTTGACTTTAGATATGGTATGACTAACTTAAAAGGCGGTATAACTATTGGGGGCAGGACAAAACGGAGAGTTGACGGAATAACGGTTACACTGTGAGGCAAGCTTCAAAAAAAGTAGGGGAGGAAATGGTGCCTGCCGGAAAGACGACGAAAAAGAGTACAGCTATGAAGAAAAACGAGCTCTCGGCGGCCAACGGACTGGCCATTGCTATACAGACGGAGATTGAGGGATACGAGTTCTACAATCTAGCGGCACAGA
>CBDVBL010000457.1:0-2076 GCA_965372205.1 uncultured bacterium | reverse complement strand
GTCCGTATCCTTGAGATCTGGCCTCCTTGATGTTCTCTGACTCGCCCATCCTGACCGAAACCTCGGATTCGCGCCCGCTCTGTATAAAGATATCAGCCTCATCTGCGCCGGCGTTGATGGCCTCTTTGACCGTATCTTCTGCGAATTGTTCAAGGTCTTCCGGCATCATTCCTCCGTTGCAAGTGTCGATCTTCCACTCAGTTCCGTCCCGCCAACGGTGATCTCAGAAACTTTACATGTCGGTAGACCCAAGCCGACAGGCACCGTCTGACCTTCCTTTCCGCAGGTTCCCACTCCGGGATCGAATTCGAGATCATTCCCAACCATGACCACTTTCTGCAAAATCTCCGGGCCCGATCCGATAAGATTGGCTCCTTTCACCGGGAATGTGATCTTGCCGTTTTCGATCATGTACCCCTCGGTGACGTGGAAGACGAACTGCCCGTTGGATATATCCACCTGTCCGCCGCCGAAGGATTTTGCGTATAATCCCCTTTTCACCGATGAGATTATCTCCTCCGGTGAATGATCACCAGGCAGCATGAAGGTGTTGGTCATCCTCGGCATCGGATAGTGTTTATATGATTCCCGCCTGCCGGAACCGGTTGGATCTACCCCCATCAACTTCGCATTCAACCGATCGGTCATGTAGCCTTTGAGCATTCCGTTTTCGATAAGGACATTTTTGCGGGATTGATTTCCTTCGTCGTCGATATTTATGGTACCTCGAAGATTCGGGATAGTGCCATCGTCCACCACCGTGCATAAATCCGACGCCACTTTTTGGCCGATCCTCCCCGAATATAGCGATGTTCCCTTGCGATTGAAATCGGCCTCAAGTCCATGTCCGATTGCCTCGTGAAGCAGGATACCCGCCCATCCGTTTCCCAGGACGACTGTTTGTGGTCCTGCCGGGGCATCTTTTGCCGAAAGCAGTACGAGAGCCTGCCTCACCGCTTCTTCGGCGAACATCTCCGGAGTGTTATTCTTAAAATGCTCGAATCCGACTCGTCCTCCGCCTCCATGACGTCCGGTTTGCCTATTGTTATCTTCTGCAGCGTATGCAGAGACATTGAATCTTGTCATAACCCGCTGATCTCCAGCCAATAAGCCGTCGGAGTTGGCAATCGCCACGAGTTTGATTCCGTCCCAGAGCGACGCTTCAACCTGGTAGACCCTTTTATCCATATCAAATGCCGCACCGTTGGCTTTCCAGAGAAGTTCTGCCTTCTTTGATACCTCCACGCTGTCAGGATATATATCTATATGCGAGATGCTTTTTGCGAGTTGCGGCGATAAATTGAGTGCACTTTTCCGGCCCGCACCTGTACCTGCAGCTATAAACGATGCTGTCCTGGCCGCTCTCAGGAGATCCTTCATCTCAAAACGCTCAGAATAGGCATATCCGGTTTTCTCACCGTGGATCACCCTGATTCCGATCCCTGATGAAAGCCCGGTTTGCGCCTGCCTGATCTTACCTTCTTCGAGAGATATGCCGTTCACCACCGAAAATTCTACGTAAAGCTCGGCGAATTCCCCTCCTCGGTCAAGGGCAGCAGAGATAATCTTATCGATATTGGACGCGGTCAATAGATGTTCGAACAACCCGGAGCCGGGTTTGACGGCGTCTGCAATCTCAGTCTCCGCGAAAAGATCTTTGATCATCTGATTTTCCACTCCTGCAAATCCATCAAATTCTACCGCCCGACCGTAATCAATTATACTACTAATACCGGTTAATTACACCGGCGGCCCTTCATTTATTATGACAAATCGCCTCGCCGTTCAATAACGAAATATACTGAAGCGCGCCCGGCTGTCGGTAATATATCCGATAAAGCACAGAAATTAGCGGTCGATAACAATAAAAAAGCTTCCGAAGGAAATAGATGTCACTGAGAAACAAAATATTCGCGCGGCTCGATTCGATCGATGTCATCTCTACTCCGCCGGCCATAATTTCCGACGTCCTTTCCCTGCTCAATCAGGAGGACTCCTCCTCGGTGAAGCTCTCGCAAATTATATTGAAAGATCCCAATCTCACGGCAAGAGTCCTCAAGATCGCCAATTCGACTT
>CBDVBL010000456.1:0-2076 GCA_965372205.1 uncultured bacterium | reverse complement strand
GCGCGCATAACCCTCTATAGGAGTTCGTACCCAACGAAGAACCGGAATCCCCTCTATCTGGCCCGCCTCGGAATTAAACGTCATGATACCCATGATATCAGGCGAGGTCATGTATTCGGTTTTCAGATTCTCGCTTTTCATCACGAACTCGGCTATGAAATCGCGATTATCCGGGGGCAGGTTGAATATAATTAGATCAATCATCTCTGATCGTACAATATCCTGTAACTCTCTGATTTTACCCAGACACGGAAACGGGATTTCCTCGTCGCATACGAAACCGATCGGCAAGATACCCCAGGCCGGCTGAGCCTTGAGCTTTTCAAATAGTAAAAACCCATTTCTATCGCCGCCGACAAATACCGCTCTCTTCACGCCCAGGCCACGTCGAAGCATGGCAAGCTCGAAACGATAGATCATTTCTCTCTGCAGATAGATAATTACGATCCCCAATATCCAGGCAAACGCCATTACCAGGCGAGAGAAACTCTCGCCGCGATAGAAGAAAGTGGTGGCGATTAATATAATGGCTCCCGAGCTAACGCCCCGCGCAGACTCCCAGAAGCGATCGAAAGACGACGGAGGCCGTCTGCGGTAATGTCCCATCAGACCGAAGATAAAAATCCAGATAATGCCCACGAAAATGATTGCCTGCAGATACAGGTCAAGCTCGGGGATGCCCTTGGTAATCGGAAAGACTCTGGTGGCGGCGGAATAAAATCTGATCTGGTAAGCCAGGTAAAAACTTAGTAAGATACCCAGTATATCTCCAAGTATATAGATTACCGGCAAGAAATATCGAATCCTCGTACTCAATTTACCAGGCGCTCCTCAAGCTTGATTTTTCCCTGCTTCCTGAAAAGACTTACGGCCTCGGTCAACAGTTCGTTCATCCGGGTGAAAAAATTCGCCTTTGAAAATCCGGCGGCATGTCTGCGAATCTCCTCGGTATCAAAACTTAGATTTGAAAAGGCTTTTAATGCCGCCGTGATTTCCTCGACCGTCTGATTCTTGAAGAAAAGACCGGACTTAAATCCATCGAATCGGTCAATCTCACTCACTGATGGCCCGATGACCGTATCTTTGATGCCTCCCTCGGCGTATGCTATCACCGGCTTGCCGCAAGATTGAACCTCCACCGGCACGATTCCGAAATCCTCGACACCCGGGAAGATCAGGGCCTTGCAGCCGCGGTAATATTCCCGAAGAGTTTCTTTATCGACCCAGCCGGTGAATTTCACATTCCCGGGGGCATCGTTGACAAGCCGGGCAAAGTCAGGGCCATCGCCGATAACCACCAACTCCTCACTCGAGTTGCGAAAGGCTTCGATTACAAGATCGATCCTCTTATATGGAACCAGCGCCCCGGCCACAAGATAATAACCATTACTCTGACTTCTGCCGGGGGTGAAATACCCGGTGTCTACCGGCGGATGGATAACACATGCGGGCCGATCGTAGTAATTCTCAATTCTCCATCGAACGAAGCTGGAATTTGCGATGAAAAGATCGACTCGCCCACAGCTTTCCTTATCCCACCTTCGAAGGCGTTCCGCCACGGCTGCAATCATTTTATATTTGATCGGATTCAAAGAGTCCTTCGGAAAGTAGTCATCAAACCTATCCCAGACGTATCTCATGGGCGAATGGCAGTAGCAAATATGTAGTGTCGCATCTCCTGCCATCGCGCCCTTGGCCACACAATGGGAACTGGAAATAACGAGGTCCGTGTCATTGAAATTGAACCGTTGAATAGCTCTGGGAAATAGAGGCAGAAAATATCTATAATATTGCTTTCTTTTCGGCAGATTTTGAATGAATGACGTATAGATTTCATGGTTGTTCAGTTCGCTTGAGATCGTCTCCGGATCGCAGAAAAGGGTGTAGATCCTGGCGCGGGGGAAAATTGTAGCGAAGGCCTGCAGCACCTGTTCTCCACCGCGCATACCGTTAAGCCAATCATGAACCAGGGCTACCCTCAATCGCGTTCTCCCGGAATCGTGTCTTTAGACATTCTCTTTTCTAACAAATCGTCAACGGCCTCGATTACGTTCTCCGGGTGCAGCGCAAGCATGC
>CBDVBL010000455.1:0-2082 GCA_965372205.1 uncultured bacterium | reverse complement strand
CCACTTGCTGTTAAGGGACATGTTCTGGGGATCGTCTATATTGACAGCCGTTCGGGGACCGTTTTCCTCGATGAAGATCTCGAATTCATGATCAGCTTTGCAGATTTGGCGGCTATCGCCATTGAAAATGCCAGACTTTCGGAAAAGCTGGAGAAGAAAACAACTTATCTTCAAAGGCAGGTCGAATCAATCTGGGGATTCGGTAGCATCATCGGGCGCTCATCCCCGATGCAACGTGTATTCAGGATGGCCGAATCGGTTGCTGAAACGGATACCACTGTGGTAATCAGCGGCGAATCGGGAACCGGCAAAGAGCTTCTGGCGCGCGCCATCCATTTCATGGGGCCGCGCAAGGAAAATAGATTTCAGCCCGTAGACTGCGGCGCCGTGACGGAGACTCTTCTCGAATCCGAGCTCTTTGGCCATGTAAAGGGGGCGTTCACGGGGGCCGCATCCGACAGACCCGGGCTTCTGGAGGTGGCCAAAGGCGGCACCATTTTTTTAGACGAAATAGCCAATACCAGCGAGGGCTTTCAGGTTAAGCTGCTCCGCGTTTTGCAGGAAAACGAAATTCGGCGAGTGGGCGATACCAGAGCCAGAAAAATCGACGTGCGTGTAATCGCCGCTACGAATATAAACCTTGAAGAGGCGGTAGAGTCCGGCAAATTCAGAGAAGACCTTTACTACAGGTTGAACGTCGTTAAGATAACGCTACCCCCGTTACGAGAACGGGCCGAGGATATTCCCATTCTCGCCGGCTACTTTCTGGAAAATATTTGTAAAAAGATGAAGCTGCCCCCGAAATCTCTTTCAACCGAAGTAATTGATTTACTGCTCCTGTATTCCTGGCCGGGCAACGTCCGGCAGCTGGAAAACATCTGCGAGCACGCGATTATCTTCTCTAGAGGAGAGATCATAGATATCGATAGCCTTCCTCCGGAAATCAAATCTCTTAAATACTCGGAAGCGGCAGCCGAAGCCGGAATCTCCGTGCCCTTGAATAAATCGGAATTGAAGGCCGCAAAAGCCCAGCTGGATAAGTTGTTTCTGATTCAAATCTTGGAGAAGACCGGAGGTAATGTTATGCAGGCAGCGCGCATCTCGGGCATGGATCGATCACAGCTTCATCATATGATGAGTAAATTCGGCCTCAGCAGCGTCAATTTCAAATCCTGAAAAAATGATGTGGGACTGCACGTCAGTTTCCCAAAAAAGAGCTAAGGCATCATAATAATACTTGCATATATAAGGTCTTTTGTCTATTCTTTATAATGGATGAGTAGATTTGCGTGCATGATGGCGCCTGCTCTGGTGCTGATAGTAGTTTGCTCGGGAGTTTTCGCCGCGGATTCAGGCGTTATCTCGGGATGGGTTTATGCAGAAGGCAATACCGAGGTAATCGCCGATGCTAAAGTATATCTTCATGATCTCGGCGGAGGCATACTTGATTCTGCATTTACCTCCGATATCGGATGGTTCAGCGCTGAGCTAACGCCCGGCGAATATCTCGCATCTGCCAGCAAGGGAAATTTCGTCCGCAGGTTTTATCCCGGTCAATACAGATATTCTGAAGCGGTCAGGATAAATATCCGTCCGGGTCAGAGCACCTCTATAATCTTCTTTCTGGAGAGGGGCGGCTGGATCAGTGGTACATTCGGTTTCGGCGGTGAAGAAATTGAAAAGGGGCTGGTGACGGCCTTAAAGATAGACGACCCTGATGCTGGCTGGTATAAAAGCGCCGCATTGCAAGGATCGTTTCCCCAGGATTATATCCTCGAGGGATTGATTCCCGGGACATATAAAATATTAGCGCGGGCCACCGGCAAGAAAACCGTTTATTTCCCTGGCGTTGAGGATTTCGAGGATGCCGCGCCCGTAGAGATCGAACGGGATGCGGGTGTTCCCGATATCTCTTTTTCTCTCGAGCCGGTAGGAAGTGGGATGATTTCGGGAAGGGTATCTGGAGTAGGGATTCCGGGCGGTATTGCAGATATCCCGGTAATTGCCTACCAATGGCAGGATTTATGGGAAGATCCCAATCTGAAGAGAGTTTTAACCGAGCCTGACGGCGGTTTCAATCTA
>CBDVBL010000454.1:0-2090 GCA_965372205.1 uncultured bacterium | reverse complement strand
GGTGCGGGCTGCGGATGGTGCCTCCGGATTCCTATCCCGAGGATATAGTCGCTCTCCACCCTGACGGCGTCATTATTGCCGGAGATTCCATAGCGCCCGAAAACTCAGAGAAGATCATATCGCGAATCGAACGTGTAATAGGTATAAGGCCCATCCTCGGAATCGGTTGTGGAGCCGTCGCCCTGGCGTCAGCGCTCGGTATCGAAACAACATCACTTAAGGCTCCTCATTTCGGAAACGCTATCCCCGTGGAGGATATCCGCACCGGAAAAGTTGAGGCCACCTACCAGGCACATTCCAGGGCAATAGACTCGTCATCTGCGGAAAGATCAGGGACAACCATCACTCATATCAACGTCTGCGATGATTCAATCGAAGGCTTCGTAAACGACGAATACCGTGTGATGGGATCGCTTTACTCCGATTCGTTCGAGAAAACACCTTTCTATTTTGATAGCTTCATCGACCAACTGGAAAAATCCGCTATACCGGCCAAGGTCGGCTGATCGACTCCTTACGTATATCAAAAGCTTATAGACAGTCCTTTACCACGCACCGGTGTAATGCCGTATCTACTCCATATCCGGTGCATGTAAGCCGCTATAATTCCAGCCAGTATCCTGCCCGGGATCCGGCAGATTGCTGGTGGTGAGCGGAGACCAGCCATCGGTGATACCGACGCTGAAAACGAAGGTCAAGACTAATCCAAAATCTACCGCTGATTAGTGCATACAGCTTAGTATCTCACGTGGCGCCAGGTTCCCACACCTGGCGCCGTTCATTAAATCATTGGCCCTCCAGCCCCCCTACTTCTGCCAGTTAATGAAATATCGTTGATAACACAGTAAGATTTCTCGACTTATCCATGATCCCCTGCGCCAGTTCGCAATTGACATTATTCGAAATATTCCTATCTTAATAAAAGACCGATAATTGTCTTCTGAACTGCCGCAGGGTGCGGCATACCGGTCGATATAGAATTTAGAGGACACTAATATGCGGTTTCGTAGGTATAAGATAGTAATGAGAAAACTCTCAATGACAATTCTCACCCTGGCTGTTCTTTTTACATTTTCAGCAGGGCAGCAGAGCAACCAAAAGGGCCTGCAGAATCCATCGGCGGTCACGATCGCCAGGCTTCGTTATGATGGCGGCGGCAACTGGTACTGGGGGCGTTCCGCCATCCCCAACCTGCATAAGTTCCTGGCGGAAAACACATCTATACCCGTCAATGACATCGAGATCAACGTCAGGGCTGCCGATGCCGATCTGTTCAAATATCCATTTCTGTTCTTAACCGGCCACGGCAACATCAGTCTTTCCGATGACGAGGCCGCTGCCTTGCGCATCTATCTTGAAAACGGGGGATTCTTGTTTGCCAATGACAGCTACGGGCTGGCTAACGCCATCAGGCGAGAGATGAAAAAGATCTTCCCCGACCGGGAGTTCGTGGAGCTGCCTTTCTCCCATCCGATTTATCATTCAAGATACGATTTCCCCAACGGCCCGCCGAAGATTCACAAGCACGACGAAAAGCCGCCCCAGGGATTCGGCATTATTATCGACGACAGGGTATGCGTGTATTTTGCCTATGAATCGGATATCGGCGATGGCTGGGAAGACCCGGAAGTCTACAACGACTCGCCTGAAAAAAGACTGGCGGCTCTGAGAATGGGCGCCAATCTCGTAACTTACGCATTGACACATTGAGCGACGGAGAATTTGCTATGAGGGACAAACGGGAATACAAAAGCATAATTAAGATACTCAGAGCCCTCCAGGCCAGAATCGCCTTGATGGATTCCCTGAGAGGAATCATAATCTCCGTTGGCGCGGCTATTCTGCTTTTCGGCCTCTTAATCGGGGTCACCCTCGTAACCTGGCCCGATTCAACAACAAGGACGATTATCGATCTTGGCGTCGTATTAGCGATGGCATTCTTGATATATCTTACCGTGATCCGTTACCTGGTTAGACGAAGAGGATTTCTCCATATCGCACGCCTCCTCGAAAAACATTACGGTAAATTTCAGACCAGGCTTATTGCCGCGTTAGAGCTATACGATAAGGCCAAAGAAAATCGAGAGAAT
>CBDVBL010000453.1:0-2114 GCA_965372205.1 uncultured bacterium | reverse complement strand
TAACGATTCGTTATTATGAGGAGGTTTTAATGCCCACCGGAGTTGTTAAATGGTTCAACGATAAGAAGGGGTTTGGATTCATCAAGCCTCCGGATGAAGGTAACGATATCTTCGTCCATTACTCGGCTATCAAGGATGATGGATTCAAGACTCTGACTGAAGGGCAGGCGGTTGAGTACGATTTTACTGACGGGCCGCGGGGAAGGCAGGCCACGGAGGTAATAAAGTTATAATTAAGAGAGGTAATCCTAAAATCTAAATCCCGGCTGATTGGCCGGGATTTTTTTATTTCAGAGTTATTCATTAAAAGTTCTGTAAGATTGTATCTAAATAGACCCAATAGGAATTCAGCAATTACGATGGTCTACTTCTTTGCCTTTATCATCATCCCGATCCCGATTGCCAGGAATACCAGATCGCCGAGGGAGGCGGCAAGAAGCGGCGGCAGTTTGCCGTTGTTGCCGAGGCTCTGGCCGGTACGGATCAAAACGAAGAATATAAATGACGTTATAATTGCTATGCCGAAACCGACCGACGGCCCGGAGCGCCGGGGATTGGCCGCCAGCGGAAGACCGATTAAAGCCAGAATGAAATTAGCGAAGGGAAAAGTTATCTTGAGATAAAGCTCTACCTCGTCTTTTTTCGTCGGCTCCCCGATCATCTTTTTCTGGTCGATCCGCCTTTTCAAGCTGAAAAAATCCACCTGGCGGGGAGGAACCGGAAGCTCTGCCAGCATCTCCGGTGTCTGGGTCAGAAAGGGCGCCCATAAGGTATCGAATTTAGCATAGCGATCCGGCAAACCGGTTGCCTCATCGTAAAACTCCTGAACGCTTCCATTCAAAAGTACCCATCCGGAATCGGTAGAGATTATCTCCTCTGAGATATATGTTTTCACGATTTTGTTACTTGCAATCTTGTGGACCTTGACATCCTGTCCCTTCTCAGTATTGATGTTGTAGGTTCTGCTCAGTAATATCCAGCCGTCCTTGCCGGGAACCTTGACATTGCTGCGGGTGAGTTTCGAGGGTCTTGACCGCTTTTCTATCAGGGTTGATTTAATTTCATCCTTCCTTTTTTCGCAGCCGGTCAGGACAAGCTCACCGAATAACATCACACCGATTGATACTACGAAGGCCGCGGCCAGGATCGGAGTTGAAATCCTGTAAAGGCTCAATCCCGAGGCTTTCATTACGTCGAGTTCGTGGTTTCTCGCCAGCGAGCCCATGGAAAATAGAGTTGACACCAGCATGGCGACGGGAAAGGCGAGTATGATGTAAAACGGCATATAATTGACATAATACCAGCCCATGATATCAAATCCGACATCGTACCTCTGGATCATGCGCCAGCCGCGCTCGACGAAATCCACCACGAATACGATAACGCTGAATGCGATAATAGTCCCTATAAGACCGCTTAAAAACTTTTTTAAGATGTATCTATCTAAGGTTTTCATGTTCGAGGTCGCATGAACTGGCGCCTTGACGGTATAATAATTGATTGGATCCTGTCAAAAATAGATACTACGGTCGATTGCCTGATATACATAATATTCAAAATGATTCCGGCCCCTCCCACGATAAAATTCGGCAGCCACATGGCCCAGAACGCCGGCAGTGTATCTGAATCTGCAAGCTGTTCCCCGCCAATTAAAAATGCCCAGTAAACGATAAAGAAGAAGAGTGATAATGCAATCCCCGTTGCGAATCCTCCCCGTCGTGCAAGAGCGCCGAGCGGGGCGCCGATCAAGACGAATGATATGCAGGCCGCCGGAATCGAAAACTTCTTATGTATCTCCACCTCCATGGAATTTATTTCACGTCTGTAATTATCCTCGCTCTTTTTAAAAAATTCCATTCTGGCCCGAATATCTTTGTTTTTGCCGTGGGCTTTTTTGGCGGCTCCTTTCATGAGTCTGAATTTAGCCGCCTTATCATCTATAGGGATACTTAAGATCTCCGAGACCGCAGTACTGGCCAGGCTGTCGGACTGACTGATCGCCTCGGATAATTTTTCCCGCCTCTCCCGATTACGCTCCAGCATCATGGCCACCGTCATCTCGCGGTCGCCACGGGTACTCTGCGTTGTACGCTCCAGACTCGCGGAGGCTCCCG
>CBDVBL010000452.1:0-2127 GCA_965372205.1 uncultured bacterium | reverse complement strand
AGGACCCCGTTTGCTAATCGCATTCCTGCTAATTTTCGCGTTCGTTAGCTCCGGCACGGTTTCCGCCGAGGTCTATACGCTTGATAAGTGTATAGAGACGGCGTTAAAAAATAATTACGGCGTGATAGCAGCGAAAAACTCCTATGATGCGGCACGCGGAGAGGTCTATACCGGCTGGGGCGATCTGTTGCCGTCCATTTCGGTATCGGCGAGGGCTAATCAATCATGGTCGGGATTTTCACTCTACGATCAATCCGCGCAAAAGTTTATTTCTGCTGCCCAGAGGGCTTACTCGTATTCGGGAAATCTAAATTTCAACCAGACGTACCCCGGGCTCGGTCTTTATAACTATGCCAACTTGAGAAAAAAGTATCACGACCGGGGATCCTCGTTCAACAACTATATCAGTGCCAACTTAACTTTGATTCTGAATGTCAAAGAGTACTATTATAACCTGCTTAAAGCGAAGATGCTACTGGATGTCGCTACCGATGCCGTGAGAAGGGGCGAGGAGAGACTTCGGGTGGTGCAGAGCCGTTATGATCTCGGTGCGGCGTCCATGTCCGACGTTCTCAAAGCCAAAGTGCAATTTGGCAATGATAAACTGGATCTCGTAAGTAAGACCAATGTCTACAAGCTTGCACAGGCTAATCTCGCATATACCATGGGAATCGACGTTACACAGGAAATACAGGTGGCGGATGAGATGCCCGAGCGTGGTTTCGATATTGAATTCAATAGCGCTCTTAACGAAGCGCTTTCACAAAATCCGGATTACCGTAAAGCCAGGTTCGATCTTTACGGCGCCCGCGATTTGAAGCTGATGGCATATTCCAGCTTTCTGCCGTCGCTTTCCCTCGGCCTTTCTCATTCCACGAATGTCGATAAGTTTGCTGAATTAACCGATTTTGAGATGCCGGATGCAAGCTATTATCTATATGCAACAATCAATTTCAATATCTTCAACGGGGCATCGGATTACGCAACAATGCGAGCGGCAAAGAAGAATGTGGATACCTACGAGCGGGGCCTGCAGGACACCAGGAACAAGGTCGCCCTGGAGTTGAAACGGGCATATCTGGATATCGAGCAATCCGAGGAAGCCAAGAAACTGGCGGGGGAGTCGGTGGCCGCCGCCCAGGAGGATCTTAATCTCGTAAGGGAGAAATATAATCTCGGCGCCGCCACGATCCTCGAGGTACTGGATGCCGAGGTTTCGCTGAAACAGGCTCAGACCAACCGCGTGCAGGCAATTTTCGATTACAGCCTGGCGATCTCCAGGCTGGAGAAAGTGATAGGACGATAAGTACCGGAGGAGATAGATGAAGAAAAAATGGTATCTGATAATTGGCGGTGGCGTAATCCTGGCCGTATTCATCGTGCTGGCACTGAAATCGAGCGGGATTAAGAAGACCAAAGTCACGGTAGAGATTGCCCGCAAGGGAGATATAACATCGATTGTGACTGCGACTGGCAAGGTTAAGGCGCAGGCCGACGTTGATATCTCGGCTGATGTTATGGGGCGAATCGAAGAGCTGCCTGTAGAGGAGGGCGATGCCGTAAAAGATAATCAATTGCTGGTAAAGATCGATGACCGTTCTCGCAGAATGGATGTCGCGCAGGCCAGAGGATCTCTTCTATCGGCAAAATCCGGCCTGGAAAAATCCCGATTAGATCTGAACAGGGAAAAAGGGCTGTTTCAAAAGGATTTATCTTCGCAGGCGCTACTGGATATCGTTCAGAACGCGTATGATCAGGCTGAGGCGCTGGTTCAGGTGTACCAGGCCAGTCTGGATAAAGCCCAGGATCAGCTTAGTAAATGCACCATCAGATCTCCAATGGAGGGTATCGTCACCAAGCTCAATTCGGAGAAGGGAGAAAATGTCGTCCTGGGAACGATGAACAATCCCGGCACCGTTATCATGGTGATATCGGATCTTTCCGCCATGGAGATCGAGGCCGAAGTGGATGAAACGGATATTGCGCAGGTCGAGATGGGCCAGGAGGTGGAGATTTCGCTCGATGCATTTCCGGATACCACGTTTAAGGGAGAGGTCATCCAGATCGGGAACTCCCCCAAGGCGACCGGTTTCGGGGGATCGGACCAGATAACCAACTTCATGGTTA
>CBDVBL010000451.1:0-2132 GCA_965372205.1 uncultured bacterium | reverse complement strand
GAACGGCGAATTAAGTTTTAACGCCATAATCAGATCGGGCAACAGGCTTCTGAAAGTAGAACCGGAGATTGGTCTGAGAAGAGCAAGAGAATTGGTTCAACGTGAAGAGATTGAGCCGGCCTATGCCCTGAATGAACATGCTCCGGCAGCCGGCATCGGCGATCCGCCAACCGTTCTCGATTTCGGAGACGAGGTTTTTACATTTGAAACAGAGGACCAGACCGGGGACACTCGCTGTCTCGGGGTCGAGTTTGACGGTCAATACTTCTGGGTTACCGGGGCTAATGATCTGGAAACTCACTACCTGCATAAGTTTGATCGCGACGGCAGCCATTTAGAAACATTCAATCAGGGCACCTCATCCGATTGGGGATGGCGTGATCTGGCCTGGGATGGCACTTACCTGTATGCCTCCGATGAATACGAACTGGCCGTAATCGACCCCAATACGGGACAGAAGATCGATGAATTGCCGATGCCTACCAGCATCAGTCCTCCTCTGAGGGCATTGGCCTGGGATCCTGAATCGGATCATTTCTGGTCGGCTAATTTCGGCTCGAACATCATCAAGTTTGACCGTAGCGGCCAGACCCTTGCCACATATGCCAATAGCTACATCATCTACGGTATGGCCTGGGACGATGCCTCCGAGGGCGGCCCCTGGCTCTGGGTATTCTCCCAGGACGGCACCCCGCAGCTGCAGATCAGCCAGTTCGATCCGGCAACAGGTTCATATACCGGCGTTGTATTCTATGCCATCGATCACAGCGGAGGCGACGATGCCATTGCGGGCGGGATGTGCTTTACAACCGATTGGGAACCAACGCTGGGAGTTGTTTTCGGCCTGGTGCAGGATTCGCCGGATATGGTCCAGGGATATGAAATCACTCCCCACACGCAATGGCTGATAGTTGATCCAATGGCGGGGATTCTAGCCCCCGCAGAGAATATTTATCTGACCATAACAGTCGATTTTAGCGGCAGCGGTATTATCCCCGATACCACATATCAGGGAACCATTACTATATTTAACAATAGTTCGGAGACCCCTGAGATTCCGGTTACAGTTGTTTCCTCCCCTCATACCGGTGTCGTCGATGAAATCTCAGATCTGCCTCGAGAGTTTTCGCTTTTCCAGAACTATCCTAATCCATTTAATCCGTCCACCGAGATCAAGTTCGGATTGCCAAGGCACTCTGACGTTAGAATCGAGATTTTTAATATACTGGGCCAGAAGGTAATAACTCTCTTTGAGGGGCTTCTGCCTGCCGGCTACCATAGCGTTCACTGGAATGGTTCAAATTTGTCTTCGGGTGTTTATTATTACAGGATCGATACCGATAGCTTCAAAGATATTAAGAAAATGACCTTACTGAAATAGCGGAATAGGCGGCAAATTCTGCCCCCCGGCATCAGAAAGGCGGGGGGCTTTTCTTATGCCTGACGAATCAAGAGGCGTCCGGGTTGAATTGGCGTTGTCGGCTTGATAATAGCCTTGCTCATCTGATTCAGAATCTTTAAGATACTCGAAATATTATGTAAACTTTATAGTGTCTGATGCCGAAAAGAGTGATATGATCCCTGATCGTATGAGTGAAACACTCGAGCGATTCCTGGGTTATTTGAGCCTCGAGAAAGGATTGGCCGAGCAAAGCTGCCAGTCCTATCGCTCCGATATTGTGAAATTCTCCGGATACCTCGAGAGGTTGGGCAAAGAGCCAACTCAATTGCGACAATCAGACCTGACGGGCTATCTGGAGCATCTACGCGCTGCGGGAATGGCGCCGTCTTCCATAGCACGTCAGTTAAGCTCGCTGAAAGGGTATTTTCGTTATCTCAACAGAGTGGGTGAGACCGCCTCCAATCCAGTGGAATCAATAGCCGGGCCCAGGCTTTATAGATCTCATCCCGGAGCGCTGACAGTAAAGGAGGTCTTCAGCCTGCTGGATTCCGCCAGGCGAGCCGCAGAAAACGATAACTCAAAAAAATCGTTAGCTTCAAGAGATATGGCTCTGCTTGAATTCCTATACGGAACCGGGGCGAGAGTATCAGAGGCAGTCGAGGCACAGCGGAAAGATCTCTACACCGAGATGAGTCTTGTTAAGCTTTTTGGCAAGGGAAAGAAAGAGAGA
>CBDVBL010000450.1:0-2134 GCA_965372205.1 uncultured bacterium | reverse complement strand
TAACGCCTTTTTTGTCTCGGCAACATCATGCACCCTGACTATGTCCGCGCCGTTTAGAACTGCATAGCAAGTAGCGGCCAGTGAGCCCTCCAACCGTCGGTCGACATCGAGCTTGAGCGTTTTGCCGATGAATGATTTTCTGGAGGCGCCAACGAGCAGACTATAGCCGAGTCCCAGAAAACGATCCAGGTTCTTCATTATTACAAAATTACCCTCTACCGATTTGCCGAAACCTATCCCGGGATCGATTATTATTTTATCCTTCGATACGCCCGCCTTAATTGCTGTTTGCGCCGCATCTTCGAGGAATTGAGAGATCTCACCAATAATATCATCGTATTCGGTGTTATTCTGCATGTCCTTGGGAGTGCTCCTCATATGCATAAGAATGAGGTAGGCATCATGCTTCGCTGCTACACCAGCCATCTTTTTGTCGACCCTGAGAGCGGAAATATCATTTATAATACTTGCTCCGGCATCAAGGGCGCGCCTGGCAACATCAGATTTTACGGTATCTATCGAAATAGGAATCTCCACTTGATCGGCGACTTTTTCGATTATAGGAATTACTCTTTTCAGTTCCTCCCGGGCGCTGATGCCGCTGGAACCGGGTCTGGACGATTCACCGCCTATATCGATGATGTCGGCGCCGGATTCAACCATATAAACAGCATGGTCGATTGCCTTTCGGGAATCGAAGAACTTACCATTCTCTGAAAAAGAATCGGGCGTTACATTGAGTATTCCCATGATCAAAGGCCGATCACCGATTCCTTTAGCCGCGGTGGTCAAGGTTCCTTCTCCCTTAATCTCGAACAGATTTTATAAGTATCAATGCCTCATGGCGGGTTGCTTCGTTTCTCAGGGCTCCTCTTACGGCCGAGCTCACGGTCTTGATGCCCGGCTGGCGCAACCCTCTCATCGTAAGGCACAGCTGTTCGGCTTCGACGATGACTAGGACTCCTTTGGGATGCAAAACGTCTATAATCGCTTCGGCAATCTGGGTGGTCATCCTCTCCTGTATCTGGAGGCGGCGGGAAACAAGCTCCACCACCCTTACCAGGCGAGCAAAACCTGTGATGGTATTATTTTCCGGTATATAAGCCAGATGAACCCGACCGAAAAAAGGCAGCAGATGATGTTCACACATGGAGAAAAATGATATATCCCGGGCTATTATAAGCTCGTCGCGATTCTCGGCATGATATAATTTCAATGATGCTTTCGGATCCTCTTTGAGGCCGGCGAAAAATTCCGAATAAAAATCGGCAACGCGAGCAGCAGTATCCTTCAAGCCCTCGGATTTCCTGTCAAGCTCCAGGCCATCCAGAATAAGCTCCACTCCTTTTACGATGGCAGATTTATCCATCTGCTTTTTTCCTGTAGGAACGGCTGGTATCGCCGGCAACTTCGGGCTTCTTTTCAGATGATATTTCTTTTAGAAGCTCATCAATCTCATTCCCGTCGAGGATCTCTTTCTCCCGTAGAGCATCAGCCAGCTTTTCGAGTTTGGCCGTATTCTCGGTCAAAAGATCGGAGGCTTTCTTTTCGGCCTCCAGAACGATTCGCCTGACCTCATTGTCGATTTTCTCTGCGGTTGCCTCTGAATAATCTCTTTTTTTGGCGAAGTCGCGCCCCAGGAAAATCTCATCGTCTTTACTGCTGAAGGATAAAGGCCCGATCTTTTCCGACATCCCCCAATCGCATACCATCTTGCGAGCGAGATTCGTTGCCTGTTGAAGATCGTTGCCCGCGCCCGTGGTCAGGTGATCAAACTTTAATTTCTCCGCAACCCGACCGCCCATCATATGGACCAATCTGGTTTCGAGATATACTCTGGACATCGTATGCCGCTCGTCAAGCGGCAGATAATGAGTTAAACCGAGAGCCAATCCACGCGGAATAATAGTCACCTTATGAACAGGATCAGACCCTGGTATCAATTTGGCGACCAGGGCATGGCCCGCCTCGTGATAAGCGGTGGTCTTTTTCTCCTCGGGCGTGATCACCAATGATCTCCTCTCGGTTCCCATCATCACCTTATCCTTGGCTTCCTCGAAATCGGCCATGGTAACGGCTGAACGGTTCTTCCTGGCCCCCAGCAGCGCCGCTTCATTGACCAGAGTGGCCAGGT
>CBDVBL010000449.1:0-2139 GCA_965372205.1 uncultured bacterium | reverse complement strand
ATCAACTGCGAGCATTGCGATGCCACGGGCGTATGTGCGGCCGGTACACCCTACGATAAGAGCCGCGGTCAGACGTTCGGGGCCAAGATCAGGATGACGTCCTGCACCGATTGTCTCCTGGCGGCAGGCGAACATCGGAACTCGAAAAAACTGGTAAACTGCCGGTTATGCGACGGAGATGGGAAGGTGTAAACAACCTCAAACACCACTGATATAAGATCAATAAACATATTTCCCAAGTCCCGCAACCGCTTGCATATTTGATGATTTCTAAATCTGAAAGCAAGAATACAGGTTTACCTATCGAGCTATTATCCTGTTAAACCACAATAACTTATATTTTCAATCAAAGCGTAGTTTCGAAGGCACACGGTTTGCTTTGATGTCTGCGTATGAAGGCAGAATCACCATTATCAGGCCCAATGCAGTGCTATTTTTTTGGTGTCTCTTTCAACGGCAACAGCCTTGAGAAAAACGGTGGCCTGTTCGGCTTCGCCGTCCCCGACTTGGGTATCTCTTTCAGGAGCAGATTTGCAGGAACATTATTCGAATGCCAGTATAAAGGGCTTTTGGCTTTATTGAAATTCATGGAGAATAACCGGGAAACCTTTAGCGATCTGGAAATAGAGATATTTTCCGACAGCGCTATCGTCAATTATCAGATTAACCATCACAAGTTTATTTCAAGCGATCTGAAGAAATATTATAACGATGCTATTCGTTACAGGGCTAAGATTGGATATAAAGTCAGCTGGATACCCCGTCATGAGAATATCGCCATCACCGGTCTTTTCGATATGCCTCCCGTTGAGGCAGATATCCGGATAAAATTCGATGGGGAAAAACTTAAAAGAGAAATACCAGAGGGCGATAAGCATACCGACCTATAATTGTGATATCTCCTTGACAATACCTCTCGCAGAGTTTAACTTGAATTAGCGTTATGTAATGGATCCCGTGTAAGGATAAGAAGCTTCAAGGAAGTCGGTGGAGGAAAAATGCGATTATTATCATCAATACTTGCCCTGACGATACTGATGACTCCGATGATTATAAAAGCCTCGGAGAATCCCGCGATATGGGCCGGTCCGTATCAGTTATCAATGGAGAAACAGTATCCAACGATAGATGCCAGGCTGAATGTCTTGATATCATCTCAACTGGATGAAAAACAGATTCCCGTCTGGGTATTTTATACGGATAAGGGAATTTCCAGTATGGGGGATCTCAATGAGAAGCTGAGTTCGGCTGAGAGGAAACTGACTTCGGCGGCTCTAAATAGGAGAGTAAAAGCCCGCGGTGCGGATAATGTTGTCGATTTCCGCGATCTGCCGGTTAATATCGCATACACTGACGAAGTTCTCTCAACAGGCGCGCAACTCCGTCATACATTGAGATGGTTCAATGCGGCTACGGTCGAAGCTACACCATCGCAGATAAATGCTCTGGCAGACCTTCCTTTTGTTAGATTTATAAGAGCAGTTGCACATACGATATCAGATGTTGATATCGAGCTATCTCCGATTCCGCCCGATATGACGCTGGTATCGCTGGATTACGGGCCTTCGCTGGGGCAACTGGAGCAGATCAACGTGATCGTTGCCCATGAGCTGGGATTCAAGGGGCAGGATGTCATAGTCTGCATGATGGACACCGGTTATCGTCAGGGGCACGAGGCTTTTCAAAATATCATCGATAGCGGGCGATTGATCGCCCAGTACGATTTTGTATATAATGATGATAATACAGATTACGAGGAGGGGCAGGATTCTTCTGATCAGCCGGATCACGGGACTATGACATGGTCTACGCTTGGTGGGGAATCTGAGGGTAACCTCTATGGGCCGGCCTATCTGGCGAGTTTCGTTCTCTCCAAGAGCGAGGAAATGTGGTCTGAAAGGCACATTGAGGAAGACAATTGGGCCGCAGGAGCCGAATGGGCTGATTCCATCGGGGCATCTGTTATATCAGGCTCCCTGGGATATCGGTATGGATTCGATTCTCCGGACGAAGACTATACCTATGAGGATATGGATGGAAACACGACGATAGTTACCATAGCTGCTGATCTGGCTGCTTACAACGGAATTGCAGTGGCGACGGCCCGCGCTGCCGACCTTGAATCAAGTGTTGCACAAC
>CBDVBL010000448.1:0-2198 GCA_965372205.1 uncultured bacterium | reverse complement strand
CAGTCCTGGCAGGCGAATTTCTCCGAGAAGACGAGATCGCTCTTGCCGACCTGCCCTATTATCACCAGGCCGGCGCCCAACTTCAGGGCTGTCTCCAGCGAATCGGTTAGCCGCTTCTCGACACCATTCTTGATTACCAGGCGATCGACTACCACATCGATGGAGTGCTTCTTCTTCTTATCGAGTGTTATCTTCTCCTCTATATCATGCACTTTGCCGTCGACGCGCACCCGCACGAAACCCTCGCGCTTGATCTCCTCGAAGACCTCCCGATATTCGCCTTTGCGGCCGCGAACCAGCGGCCCCAGGATCTGGATACGGCTGTTTTTGGGCAGCTCCATGACCGAATCGGCGATCTGCTGAACGGTTTGCTGGCTGATCGGCTGGCCGCACTTGTAACAATACGGCGTACCGACCCGGGCGTAGAGTAGTCGGAGGTAATCGTATATCTCGGTTACCGTCCCGACCGTTGAGCGGGGATTTTTGGCGGACGATCTCTGCTCGATCGATATGGCCGGCGAGAGACCGTCGATGAAATCCACATCCGGTTTCTCCATCAAACCCAGGAACTGCCGCGCATAGGCCGAGAGCGACTCCACGTAGCGGCGTTGCCCCTCGGCATAGATGGTATCGAATGCCAGGGATGATTTTCCGGAGCCTGACAGCCCCGTTATCACAACTAATTTAAAGCGCGGGATGGTGACATCAATATTCTTCAGGTTATGTTCCCTGGCGCCTTTGACAACTATATTTGCGGACGGCATCTTATCTATCCTTTAACAAATGATCTTCTTCTGCATCGCTTTGACTCCATCAAGACTGATCTTTGCCTCTACTTTCACGCCTTTCTCGATCACTTAACGGCCAACCGATAAATATAGATGAGATATCGCTTAGAAGCAAGCCTTGTCTTTCGCATCCACGGCCGAAGAAATTGGCAGAATTAGCTTGACCTTTTATATGGTATTTTGTATCTATAATACAGGGAATCGAGTCTGATTTCGCAGCGATGGCACATAAGCCTCGGAGGAGGTTTCTATGAAAAGGGTGACTCTCTTTCTGGCGATCTTTTTCGCAATCGGATTTACGCCTGCGTCTGCCGAAATCATAGTCATCCCCGGCGACTACCCGACCATCCAGGAAGGAATCGACGCCGCCGGCGAGGGTGACACGGTGCTGGTGAAACCGGGGGAATATGTTGAAAATATCGATTTTATTGGGAAAAACATTGTTGTTGCTTCTCTCTTTCTCACAAGCGGTAACCCGGAGTATATTATTTCAACTATTATCGATGGCAACTCATCAGGTTCCGTTGTCACCTTTGAAAATGGAGAAGACAGCACGGCGGTTATTGAGGGTTTCACAATCAGAAACGGCCTTGCCGATTATGGATGTGGTATCTGTTGTGTGAACTCTTCGCCAACAATCAGTAATAACGATATTCGGGATAATGGCAATAGCAATACTACTGCTGGTGGAGGGATTTCTTGCTACAACTCCAACGCGTTTATCCTCCACAATTCAATCCATAATAACGTTGCTGGTTGTGGCGGCGGAATATTTTGCTGGCCAACTTCTAGCGCAATAATCAGCTTTAACAGGATTTACGATAATTACGCAGATTGGTGATGGGGTGGAGGAATTTATTGCGGTCGCAATTCAAACGCTTACATATCGAACAATATTATTGCCGATAACGAAGCTTATGAAATAGGCGGCGGCATTTATTGTATCGAATGCAACCCTATGATAATAAATAATACCATCATTCAGAATCTGGCATGGCCCCACGGCGGGGGCATTTTGTGTTGGGAATCGAGTCCAGAAATTATAAACAATATCCTCTGGGGAAATTCCATAGACCAAATTTGGATTTATTCGGGATCACCTATAATAAGTTATTGTGATGTTCAACATGGTTGGGCTGGCGAAGGCAACATCGATACCGATCCCCTATTCCGTGATTCCGAAAACGGCGATTTTCATCTCATGTCCACCGCCTGCGGCGATCCTTACGATTCTCCCTGCATCGATGCCGGCGATCCGTCTATCTTCGATTATCTGCTGGATTGCCGTTGGGGATTGGGAGAGCCAAGAAGCGATATGGGGGCCTACGGCGGCCAGGCCATCGCCACCGATATCAGGGAGGAGCATCCCCCATCACTACCGATGGCCTGCGGCCTGCTCCAGAATTATCC
>CBDVBL010000447.1:0-2205 GCA_965372205.1 uncultured bacterium | reverse complement strand
CGAAGGATCGGGAGATGGTGATGCCGGGAGACAACGTGACCATGGAGAGTGAGGTAATCACGCCCATCGCCATGGAGAAGGAACTGCGTTTCGCCATTCGCGAGGGCGGCCATACCGTCGGAGCCGGCGTCATCACCGAAGTTCTGGAATAATAAAGGCGGAAGAGAGATGGAAGGGCAAAAAATCAGAATAAGGCTTAAAGCCTATGATCATGCGGCGATTGATCGCTCAGCCAGGGAGATCGTGCGCACGGTCACCCGGACCGGTGCCAAGATCTCCGGGCCGGTACCGCTGCCAACTAAGAGAACGGTCTATACGGTTCTCCGTTCACCGCACGTTGACAAAAAATCGCGCGAGCAATTCGAGATGAGGATCCATAAGAGGTTGATCGATATCTATGATAGCAGTCAACAGACTATCGATTCATTAATGAGGCTCGATCTGCCGGCGGGGGTTGACGTCGAGATAAAAGTGTAATATATTATAAAGTTTTATTTGGATATGGATGCAATTTACGGACAGAAACTGGGAATGACGAGGGTTTTCACCGAGTCTGGCGATTCAGTCGGAGTGACGGTGATAAAGGTCGAGCAGGCTACGGTGCTCAGGGTGAAAACGGTGGAGACAGA
Organism: uncultured bacterium; assembly: GCA_965372205.1. Taxonomy (GTDB): domain Bacteria; phylum Zixibacteria; class MSB-5A5; order UBA10806; family UBA10806; genus CBDVBL01. The sequence continues at coordinate 1,576 of CBDVBL010000447.1, read as the reverse complement.
CGGCTACGATGCGGTTGTCTTTGGATTTGGACAGATTCGTCCGAAGCTGCAGAGCAAGCCGGTCAAGGGGCAATTCGATAAAGCCGGCATCGAACCGGCAAGATACCTTCGTGAAATACGCACCGACGGTTCCGTGAAACCGGACGTGGGCACGACCTTTGGAATTGATACGTTCCGGCCGGGAGATAAAGTGCACATCTCGGCGATTTCTCGGGGACATGGATTTCAGGGTGTAGTCAAACGGCACGGTTTCAAGGGAGGCCCGAAAACCCATGGCCAGTCTGACAGGCTCAGGGCCCCGGGCTCGATCGGGCAATCGAGTTATCCTTCTCGCGTATTCAAGGGTCAGCGGATGCCGGGTCACATGGGCAATAAGAAGGTCACCGTCAAAAACGTCAAGATAGTAGCCGTTGAACCCGAGCAATCCTTGCTTCTGGTTTCCGGCGCGGTGCCCGGCCATGGGAATTCTACTGTATTCGTGAGAAAGGCCAGGTAGGGAAAATGCCTGAGGCGAAATTTATGACAAAGGACGGTTCGGAGTCGAAAGCGATTAATCTCGGAGGCCCGCTTTTTGAGTCGGAGCCAAATGAACATGTCCTGCATGAATATGTGAAGGGTTTCTTGCAGAATCAGCGACAGGGTACATCGTCGACGTTGAATCGTGCCCGCATGGCCGGTGGAGGCAGAAAGCCGTTCAGACAAAAAGGCACCGGCAGAGCGCGGGCCGGCAGCAATATATCTCCCTTATGGTCGGGTGGTGCTGTCGTATGGGGGCCAGTCCCCAAGGACCATTATAAGAAGATTCCCAGGAGTCTGAAAAGAAACGCATTGCGTTCCGCGTTTTCGCTGAAAGCCCGGGAGGGAAGCATTTGCATCGTAGAATTGCCCGAAGCTTCTGAACCGAAAACGAAGATCCTCGCTGATTTTCTAAAAAGGCTCGGATTATATCATCAGAAGACAATCCTCCTGTACGAAGGTAAAAATGAAAATCTCACTCTGGCCTCGAGAAATATCAAATATTTCAACGCCAAGAGGGCCGAGCTGGTTAATCCGTTCGACCTGTTATGGCATCGGAATATTCTCATTACCGAACGGGGATTGGCCCGAATAAAGGAGATATTTGTAAGTGGTTAGCGAGAGGAAAATCCTGCTGCGGGCCTTGATATCAGAAAAGGCCACCGATCGTCAGGAAAACCAGAATTGTTACGTATTTATGGTTGCTACGGGTGCTAACAAATTGCAGATAAAACAATCTGTTGAGAAGGCCTTTGATGTGAAGGTCAAGAATGTCACCGTTGCCAACGTGAAAGGAAAAGCCAAAAAGCTTGGTAGATTTGAGGGCAGGAGATCTGGCTGGAAAAAAGCTTATGTCTGGTTAAAAAAGGGCGAGGGAATCGAGCTTTTCGAAAGCGTTTAGGGATTAGAAAATGGGAGTAAAGAAATTCAAGCCAACGACCCCGGGACGTCGTTTTATGACGGTCTCCGATTTCGCGGAAATCACGCATTCGGCGCCGGAGAAATCTCTCTTGAGACCGTTCAAAAAAACCGGGGGAAGGGGAAATACCGGCCGGATAAC
>CBDVBL010000446.1:0-2210 GCA_965372205.1 uncultured bacterium | reverse complement strand
GCTCTGGGAGCGGAAGATCCCTATAAGAGGCGTCTCGCAGCGCGAGCGCTGGGCGATATGAAAGACTCGACGGCAGTAGGCGGGCTATTGCAGTATACCGATGACACCGATTACCGCATCAGGGCCGGCGTGGTCAGGGCGCTGGGGAAGATAGGCGATGCGCGAGGCGTAGAGCCGTCGGCTGCAGCTTTGCAGGACGAGGACTATCTGGTTCGTACTGCCGCGGCCGTTTCGCTTTCTCTTCTGGCGGATTCGTCGACGATTGGCATTTTATTAGAATCTCTGACTGATTTGTATTACGGCGTTCGCTATAAGGCAGCAGAGGCCCTCTGGAATATAGGAGAACAGTCGATAATCCCGGTGAAAGAGTCGCTGAAAAACGTTAATGATACCGTGGCATTCTATCTGCTGATCGAAGTGGCCGGCAATCTGAAGGATAAAAAGCTAATCAAACCGCTATCTAAGATTCTCGACTCGGAGGATCCCGTAGCCCGGGCTTTTGCGGCAGAAGCGCTTGGGAAAATCGATACAAAGAAAGCAAAAAAGATTCTTCGTAAGAGAAAGGCCAAAGAGATTCATCCTTTCGTGCTGGGCAAACTGGCGGCAATCGAACCGGATTAGGAATATGGACCTCGAAAAGCGTCTATACGAAGCGCTGAAACATCACAGGACTGCTCCGACCGCACCCAAACCTGATCTTTTCAGGGAACCTTCGGTGGGCCGCATACGGGAAACCGAATTGGGGCCGCTATGGTGCGTGGAAACCGTTTATGAAGAAGGATATCTGCACGGCCGGATCGAATTGTCATGCAGCATTCCTCGATCCTCTCTGGAATTTTTCAATTCACCCGGTGAAGAACGTAACATCGATTTCAGCCGGATTGCGGTAATCGATACCGAGACCACCGGCCTTGCAGGAGGAACCGGCACATATCCGTTTATCGCCGGTATCGGATTCTGGTCCGATGGCAGATTTGTGGTGCGGCAATATATTTTGCGGGATTTCTGCGAGGAACCGGCACAGCTTCTGGCATTATCAGATGACTTGAGAAACACGTCATATCTATTAACCTATAACGGTAAATCATTTGATATGCCGCTTCTTCGCACAAGATATCGCATCAATCGCCTGGCAGTCCCTTTTACAGGATACCCCCACATAGATATGGTTCATCCATGCCGCCGAATATATAAGAGACATTTTGAATCGTTCAACCTGTCCTTATTAGAAACCATGATCGTAGGATTCGAACGTTTAGATGATGTTCCATCCCATTTGATACCGGGCATTTATTTCGACTACCTGCAGAACCGGGATGACAACCTTCTCATCCCGATCTTAAATCATAACCGCGATGATATAATCAGCCTGTATCTTCTGGCGCAGGAGACTGCCCGTCGAATAGACCTGGCGTTAGCGGGCGTTTGCGAGGATGATCGCCTTTTGCTGTCGTTAGCCCAGATTCTATACCGGTCCAGGGAATATGAGCGATCCCGAATCTTGCTGGATTTGATCAAACCTGATTTTGCTCCTGAAGAAATAGCGGATGAAACGATCCTTTATAAATCGCTGCTTGCGAAAAAGACAAGAGATTGGGAAACGGCCCGTTCCACCTGGGATAATATGTTAGAGTCTGACAGGTTCGGATGTTATCCTTATATCGAGTTGGCCAAGCATCTCGAGCATAGAGAGAAAAATCCACAAGCAGCGCTAAACTTGACTAATAAGGCTTTAAGGCTTCTGGAATTTGAGCGAGAATTCACCTCCGATATTTCATACGCTAACAGCATGTCATCTCTAAAGAGGAGACGGAGCAGACTTCTAAAGAAAGCATCTTCAATAAAAAAAGGCGTCGGCCGCATTTGACCGACGCCATCAAAGATTCTTTCCAACAAACTACTGGTTTTCGAGAATAACCGGCCCGGAAAGACCGGGATTTTCATCATCGTCATATATGAATTGATCGTTGTCTGCTGGAATTGGCAGCACCCATGTATTACCCACAGCCAGGATTGTATCCGGGCTGAGATTGTATATCAGCCAATGATCATTAGGCCCACAGTTTTGTATTGTATTTCCGCCGGCTCCTGTTGAGTCATTCATTCCCAGGTCGGGCCTGCTCAAATCGAGGATATGCAGCCCATAGATCCCACAATCAGTGATCTGGTTATCTCTGATCATCGGTTCGGCGGAATCACCGGTGGCAATG
>CBDVBL010000445.1:0-2227 GCA_965372205.1 uncultured bacterium | reverse complement strand
ACTCCCGCCTTCGGGCGGGACTCCACCCCGCGTCTAATCTTCTATTTTCACTAAGGGTGGTTGTGGCCCGGAGAGCTACTCCCGCCGCAGGCGGGACTCCACCCCGCGTCATCACTCGGCAATATATTCTGCGGATATCCGTTGTCAAGGATTAACAGAGGGAAATAATCGACTTTTCCCGAGTCGCCAATCGAGGTGTTTCTTGTTACCTCGAAGGTTTATGATTCGACCAGCTACTCCTCATGCGGCGAGTTCAGTACGAATACTAATTGATTCTATACTCACCGTCCACACCCACGATGAGTGATTCCACCTCGACCTGCTTGCCCGATAACTGAACCGCCTGATTGACAATGGAAAATATTCCCATGCAGCAGGGGACTTCCATGTATGCGACGACTATTTTCGGGATATCGTTATTCTTTAGAATTTCGGCAATTTTGGGGGCATATGACGATATCTCGTCCAGCTTGGGGCAGGCGATTGCCAGCGACCTGCCATTTAAAAGCCTCTGATGGAAATTCGGGTCGGCGAAGGGGACGCAGTCTGCGGCCACCAGAAGCTCTTTGCCATTGAAATACGGAGCCAGCGGAGAAACGAGATGCAGTTGCACCGGCCATTGAGTTAATTCAGATTGCACCGGACCAGAGGCTGCGGTGGGGGATTTCTCCTTCTTGTCGAGAACCATCGTCCTGGAGCCGGGGCATCCCCCGAAATGCGGGGCAACGGCTGGGATGGCAGGCTGTTTTTTGGCCAGTTCGGCTTTTCTCATATTCTCCATGGCGCTGGCCTCGTCGAATTCCGGGGCTTCACGTTTTATCACGGTCATGGCATCCTGCGGACATTCCCCCACACAGGCTCCCATACCATCGCAGTAGCTCTCAGAGACCAGCTTGGCTTTGCCATCCACTATGGCCAGCGCACCCTCCGGGCAGGATGGTATACACAGGCCGCAGCCGTCGCATTTTTCTTCATCGATTAGAATGATCTCTCTTACGTTCATTTCAACCTCTCTTTTTCTAAAAGAAATATTTCCAGACCAGGTCAATCCGGCCCGATTTGATTAGCTTCAGGCCGGAATAACGCATCACCCTTTTCACAAAATCTCTGTATTCGCCCGAAAAACAGGGCTCCGCGCAATGCTTGCAGCGAGGCTTGGGATCGAAAGGACAGTTAATCCGCTTCGCCAACCCGTGAACCAGGAGGCCGGCGCATTCACGGCAAAGACGGGTTTCACGCAGATCGAGGGTTTCGAGAATACCCCGCCGCATGATATCTCCCTTTACAGGATCGGTATGATGATCAAAGCAATATATCTGCACCATCCTGGCGAGCATGGCAGCGTCGCTTTTTATTTTCTTCGCAGTGATCTCAATCACGACCGGAGAATAAGCTAAAAGGCGGTATCGGGCATTGACTTCGGTCAATAATGAAAATTATTTTTGGGTTGGATACCAGCCGGGGAAACGGCTCCGACGATCAAAAAACAGCTTTATAAGTCTTCAGAATATATTATATTGGAGTTGACGAGCAATTATCGCGTATTGCGATGGGACTATATTATGCGTAAAAGCTGGATTCTTATATTCTTGATAACGGGCATTACTTCACTTGCCCACGCCGGCTGGACGCCGGCAGTGCGGATAAGCGATGAAGCTACTGCCTATGGCCCGAGAATAGTAGCTAATGGCGATACATTGCATGTCGTTTACTGGATATGGACAGGGCATGCGGAGTGCTATTATTTAAGAAGCATAGACGAAGGTGTATCTTGGGCATCCCCTTTCTATCTTTCAGACACCCTAATTTCATCTGGAGAAGGTTCGCCTGAAATTTATGCATATGGAGATACCGTAGTAGCTATTTGGTATCAAGATATTACAGGGGGGGGCGGCGTTAATTTAGGATTCAGAAAATCCGTAGATGGGGGGGGGGTATGGAATGATCTCTCTCTGGTTTTGCCTACCGATAACTATATGCTTCAAAAACATACATTTTCTATAGGGGGGGGGAGCATTTATCTCATTTACAGCCGCTGGGCCCAAGAGATTATTGTTGAATTCACGAAGAGCACAAACTGGGGCGAGACCTGGATCGAGCCGACAGAGGTGTTCCGGACGGAGCAAACCGGGCCCTTTGATATGCGGGCTGTGGGAGATACTATTCACCTGGTTTGGGTCGGTAGGTTTGATTATGATCATCGCTGGGAAATCTACTATATGCGGAG
>CBDVBL010000444.1:0-2228 GCA_965372205.1 uncultured bacterium | reverse complement strand
GCGTTCCCAGTACAAGCTGCCGTCTTTCCGCCGATTTTGTAGTGTCCCGGTCCAGTTCTTGCCGGACGTTATGGTTTGCCACAACTCCTTGTAGAATTCCTTGTCCTGCTTGCCTGATTTGAGGATGCTGGCCGGCTTGCCGACGGCAGTTGACGACAGTTCGGAATCCGTTCTTCCCTAAATCCTTGCTTTCCGCAATCCGGGCCGCCGTAAACAGGAGCTTGCCAAGCAGATTTTCGTCGCCGTCGAGTACCGTTTCTATATGTTTTTTGGGGATCACGAGGAAATGAACCGGCGCCTGCGGATTAGTATCCTCAAATGCTATACAATCCTCGTCCTCGTGCAGAATCCGGGCGCTCCGTTCACCGCGGGCTATTTTGCAGAAAATACAATCGCTCATAGATCCCCCAGATGATTGAGAATCAGAGTGGGGAATAAGACGCCGGCTGTCTCCGCGCGCAAACGTCGAGGCCCGAGTTTTACCGGCGAGAATCCAGCGTCAATCGCCGACGATATCTCATCATCGGTAAAACCGCTTTCGGGACCGACCAGAAGCAACAATTTTTTGAGATCGTGAGATTTTTGAACTGCCTGCTCCATGGTTCTGGAAGATTTGTTCAAAATTGCTATCAGAGAAAGATCGAACTCGCCTTTGATACCCAGAGTCTCGGCGAATGTTTTGAACTGCATAACCGACGGTATTACCGATCTCTTCGATTGCTTGGCCGCGGCCCCGACGATTTTTTTAAGACGTGAGATTCTCCTTACAGACGAGGAATCCACCTTTATCTTTAAATAGCTCTTTTCAGAATAATAAAAAATGAATGATGACACTCCGATCTCGGTACCTTTCTCGACTATGAAATCCATCTTGGACGGGCGGCAGATTCCCATGGCCAGAGTGACATTGTGAAATGGTTCGTTTTCCAGTCGCGTAACGTTCGAGATCAGCCCCCTGACAGTGGAGCCGGAAACGGATTCGATAACAACCCGATATTTCAACCCGGTGCCGTCGATTGCATAAAACGAGTCCCCGATTTTGGCACGCATTACCTTTTTCAAGTGATGCGCCTCGCTGCCGGTCAGGATCAGCCGCTCATCGTCAACCCGGGAAGGATCGATTATGAAGTTCGTAGCTGTAATTTCGATTTCGGCGCCTCTCCGTTGAGAATATTCGTGCAGGATATCTTATTCAATCGACCCTGAATCCTATGAAGATCCCTGTTCTCAGTCAACGTAAACTTTATTTGAATCGGTGATATCGGCCTTAAACGCCGAGCGTAGCTCGGAGTTTCTCAAAAAACGACCTGTCCGCCGGAGGGGGCTTCTCACCCCGCGACTCGGCCAGTTTCATGAAAAGAGCTCTTTCCTCGTTCGAGAGTTTGGTCGGCGTCCAGATTACGACCCTGACCAGTTGGTTGCCTCTCCCGAAACTGTTCAGATGAGGAATACCCTTGTTGCGAATCATGAATATCTTGCCGGACTGAGTGCCGGCCGGAATTTTCAAATTTGCCTTGCCGTCCAGCGCCGGAACCTCGATCTCCGCCCCCAGGGTGGCCTGTGAAAACGATAACGGCATTTCACAGATAATATCGTCTCCCCTTCTGATAAAATGCTCGTGCTCTTTCTCATCGATTACCACCAATACGTCACCGGGCGGGCCGCCACGCGGTCCATAATTGCCGGAGCCGCTAACGGATATATAATTCCCCGCCGACACTCCGGCAGGGATTTTGACCTTTATAGAGGTTCGCCCATTCACGAGGCCGTTGCCGGCACAGCGGCTGCAGATTTTTTCAATAATCTGACCCTCGCCGCCGCAATGCTGGCAGGTCTGGATATTCACAAACTGCCCGAAAAGCGATCTCGATACTTTCCTGATCTGCCCTCTTCCGCCGCATGTAGGGCATGTTTTTCTCGATGATCCCGCCTCGGCGCCCGTACCGGAACAACTGTCGCAGGCGACCAGACGCTTGATCTTTAATGTATTCTCAACACCTGCGGCGATCTCTTCCAGCGTCAGGCTCAGTTTGACCTGCAAATCCTGGCCTCGCTGCGGGCCGGTTTCCCTGCCGGAGCGAGAACCGCCAAAACCGAAAACATCATCGAAACCGAAGCCCCCAAAATCTTTCATGAAGGCTCTCAGGGCATCGCCGAGATCAAAGCCCTCGAAGCCCCCGAAGCCTCCGGCCCCCACGCTTCTCAGTCCGGCATGACCATACTGATCA
>CBDVBL010000443.1:0-2233 GCA_965372205.1 uncultured bacterium | reverse complement strand
ATCACATTTTTATTGACATTAGCATTACAGAATATTTATATTTATAGCGAATGGATAGCCGCTTAGCGGATTATTTTTGGCGAATAATAGTGAAATAAATCACAAGAAATGTTCGAGTAGCATCTGGTAGTTTCTATTTTCCGATGCTGGACAGAAAGAGAGGAAAATTCGGATGGCGACTTTAAAGAGCAAATTGGCGTCTCTTATTCCCGTCTGGCGAGAAGAGATCGGAACTCTTGCTAAGGCTCACGGCGATTTAAAGATTTCCGATGTCTCTGTAACCCAGGCTTATGGCGGTATGCGGGGGGTCAAGAGCATGGTCTGCGATACCTCTGAGGTTCCTCCCGATAAGGGCTTGATTATAAGGGGCATACCTATAGGCGAATTAACCGAGAAGCTTCCCGAGGAGATTTTTTATCTTCTCGTGACAGGGGAATTACCGGATGAAGCGAGTTTGAAAGCGCTTCAGAAGGATCTGGCCGAGCGCAGCCGGGTTCCGGCATATGTCTGGAAAGTCCTCGAGGCTATGCCGAAGGATTCACATCCGATGGCCATGTTCGATACCGGTATCCTGGTGATGGAACGCGAATCGGTCTTCCGCAAACAGTATACCGAAGGGATGAAAAAGACCGATTACTGGATGCCGACCCTGGAGGATTCTTTGAATCTGATCGCCAGGCTCCCCGGATTGGCGGCCGGAGTGTACAGGCTTCGTTTTAAGAAAGGTAATAGGATTCCGTTGAAAAAGGATCTCGACTGGGCCGGCAACTATGCGCGGATGCTGGGCATGAAAGACCCGACCGGTGAGTTTGCCGACCTGATGCGGCTATACATGGTCCTGCATTCCGACCACGAGGGCGGCAATGTCTCTGCGCATACATGCCATTGCGTCGGTTCGGCCCTTTCTGATGCTTACTACGCCGTCTCGGCCGGTTTGAACGGCCTGGCGGGACCTCTCCATGGTCTGGCCAACCAGGAATGTTTGAACTGGGTCTTGAAGGTCCACGAGAAATTTAATGGTGTGCCCACCGACGATCAGCTTCGCAAGTACGCCTGGGACACGTTGAATTCTGGCAAGGTCATCCCCGGATACGGACATGCCGTCCTGCGCATCACCGATCCTCGTTTCGATGCTTTTCGAGCGTTCGGGCTGAGAGTCATGCAGGATGATCCTGTTTTCCAAATAGTGGATAAGGTCTTCAGGATCGTGCCGGAAGTCTTAAGGGAGCAGGGCAAGGCCAAAGATCCGTGGCCGAATGTCGATGCTGGTTCCGGTGCGCTTCTGTATCACTTCGGTATGAAAGAATTCTCCTACTACACGGTTCTGTTCTCGGTTTCGCGTGCTATGGGTATGTGCTCGCAGTTGATTGTCAACCGCGCCATAGGAATCCCCATCGAGCGTCCGAAATCCGTGACCACCAAGTGGCTGAAGGCGCAGGTGCCTCAGGCGTAGCCGGCTGTATCATTTAAGCTTCATATGGGGCTGGCGGTCTGATCGCCGGCCCCTTCCCTTTTGTATCATCCGTATGGAATAATATCTGGTTCGGTTTGTATAATTAATATATATTAGGCGAAAGCGTGATGCCGCATCTTAGGTCTGCCTGTCAGAAAATGTTATCTCAATCGGTGTATTTCGCAGGAGGGAGTAATGAGAAAGATATTTGCGGTCCTGGCATTCTATTTATTTTTTATGGTTTTATCGTTCGGCGGTGCATCCGCAGGTGAGAATCTCTATCGATTCGGCCTCCAGATCGGTCCTTTTATCCCGAATAATTGGCAGATTCAGGGATGGACGTCTGCCTGGCACGATCAGGATGGCTCAATCTCCTCTGGTCGCATTGAGGGTTTCGGAAACGGGATTGATCTCATTCTATACGGCCAATATCGGCTCGGCCATTGGGAGCTGAGATTCGACGCCGGCGGGCGCCTGCTGATAAGAAGAAAACTGGACGTAATTACGGAGTATTCCGAAACACGCTACGAGAACAGGCTCATAATATATCCATTTACGTTGAGTTTTATCCGGCGTACCGATATCCTGAACGCCTTTTTCTCTCCCTATTTCGGCGTCGGCGGCGGAATATATTTCGCCGATTGGGAGGAGAAATACAGCTGGTCGACGCAAAACTCGTATAGCAGAACCTGGCTTAAAGGGTCGTCCGCACCATTCGGCGTCCATTTTCTGACCGGCATAGATTATGATCTCTGGCGGAATCTATATCTTCAGTTTGAA
>CBDVBL010000442.1:0-2237 GCA_965372205.1 uncultured bacterium | reverse complement strand
GAATCAGTCCCCGTTTCGGCGCCTTCTTCTGCCTTAAAGCCGTGATCCGGATATCGGGATAATATAATCTCTCTCAGCAGATCCTCCGACTGGCGGTCGGCATCGGTTACAAGATTGACCTGCCCCTTTTTCTCAATTTTCAAACTGCCGCGAAATCGTTTGGCCAGAAACCTGCCGGCCTCGCGCGCCGCCTTTTCTGCAACAGTTAAGTATTCGCTCATGCCACCCTCTCAACCGCCTCCTGGTCCTTATACTGCAACTGGTAAAGGCGATGATAAATCCCTCCCAGGGCGAGCAGTTCGGAATGGGTTCCGATCTCTTTTATCATCCCCTTGTGCAGGGCTATGATTCTGTCGGAGTTCTTGATAGTTGACAGGCGATGGGCGATGACAATGGATGTTCTCCCCACCAGGAGTTTCTCCAGAGCCTGTTGTATCAGTATCTCGGTTTCAGTGTCGACCGATGAGGTGGCTTCATCGAGTATCAATATCCGGGGATCATAAGCGAGCGCCCGGGCGAATGCCAGAAGCTGTCTTTGCCCCAGCGAAAGGTTGGCGCCTCTCTCGGCCAGGACGTATTCTATCCCGCCTTTGAGTTTGCTCACGAAGCGATCGGCGCCCACGGTCTTCAGAGATTGCCTGATTGTTTCATCGGATATTCTATTGTTCCCCAGCCTGACATTGCGGGCGATATTACCCGAAAACATGAATATGTCCTGCAGGACAAGTGCGAAATTGCCTCTGTACTCCTTTAAAGGCAGGTCACGAATAGGAACGCCGTCGAGTTTTACATCACCCTTTTGATAATCATAGAACCTCAACAGCAGACTAATCAAAGATGTCTTGCCTGCGCCGGTCGAGCCTACCACCGCTATTCTCTCGCCCGGCATTATTTCGAGATTGATGTCTTTCAGAACCCATTCGTCATCATTGTACGCGAACCAGAGATTCTCAAACTCAAGCCCGCCCTTTACGGAATCAATTCGCCGTGGTTCAAGGGCATCGGTGATATCCGGCGCTCTATCCAGCAACCTAAAGATTCTCTCTGACGACGCCATCGCCTGCTGAAGAATATTGTATTTCTCGGAAAGGTCTCTTATGGGATAGAAGAATCGATCGGCATACTGGATGAAGGCCACCAAAGCTCCAAAGGTTAGAGTTTCCTTGATGATCTGGCCGCCGCCATACCAGATGATCAGCGCCAGGCTGACTGCGCCCAGAATCTCAACCACCGGGAAAAAAGTTGCAAAGTACAATACCGATTTTAAATAATTGTCTCTGAGATCGCTGTTTATGGTGTCGAATTTCTCGAACGTCTTCTTTTCTGCAGCGAAACTCTGTACTACCCACATCCCGGAGATATGTTCCTGCAGGAAGGCGTTCACCCTGGCCACTCTGGTTCTGATTCGTCTGAACGATTTCCTGACCTTGGTGCGAAAAATTATTGTAGCAATAAAAATCACAGGAAGAACGATCATAGTGATTAAAGCCAGTTTCCAGCTCAGAAGAAACATAATCGCAATGATTCCGAATAGAAGGATAATATCGCCGAATATGGCGACGACTCCCGTTGCAAACAGTTCATTTAAAGCCTGAACATCGCTGGTGGTGCGGGTCACCAACCGTCCCACGGGATTTTTATCGAAAAATGATAACCCCAGATGCTCGATATGTGAAAATATCTTCATCCTGAGATCATACATGGTCTTTTGCCCCACCCATTGCATGATATATATCTGGAAATATTGCATGGAAAACTGGGCGGCCAGAATCCCTATATACAACCCGATAATAACTGCCAGACCTGAAAGATTTTTCGTCTTGATATGATTATCGATTGCGATCATCGTCAAATATGGTCCGGCAAGCTGTGCCAGAGCGGCGCCGACCAATAGAATTGTTGCTAGTGCTATGCGGAGTCTGTAAGGCTTTAGATAAGCCAATAGCCGTCTTGTCAGGCGAGCATCGAAGGCTTTGCCGAGTATCTCTTCTTCCTGTCCGTATCCATCATGAGCCATTGGAAATTCCGCAAGTTTACAATCTTTATTAAGATAGTAAGTAACGAGCGCTTTTGCGATAAGGGTGTTATCGGCCATCCTGACTTCAACTTCTCCGACAGCGGTTTTCCTGCCCTTATGAATAATCCTGGCATCGGCAAAAATATTGTCATCCGCCGGCGCGATGAAATTGACTTTTAGCTCGATGGTCAGCATATCCTCACCGCCATCAATCATAGTG
>CBDVBL010000441.1:0-2245 GCA_965372205.1 uncultured bacterium | reverse complement strand
CTTGAGCCTGTAGAAATAGATGCCGGGAGCGACCGTGCTGCCATGGTCGTCTATGCTATCGAATATTACCATATGCTCGCCGGCCTCGAACTCCGAGTTGACAAGAGTCCGTACCTTCGATCCGAGAATATTGTATACCGTCAACTGCACCCATTCAGGCTTCGGAATCGAGAATGATATAGCGGTTTGAGGATTAAACGGATTAGGGTAATTCTGATTCAAAGCAAGGGAAACGGGTAATTGGTTATCATCGATACCGGTTTGCGGGTGAACGTGCGCCACTTCCCTGTTGGAAAAGGCCGACCACTGATCTTCCGCATCTTGTGCTCGAACCTGGTAGTAATAATCCCCGGGCTCGCGGCCGCTTACTACGTAGAAAGTATCAATGATATCGGACGAAAGGATATTCTCCTCACCGAATATCTCAACCGGATAGAATTCGTCAGCGTAGAAACCGTCATAGAGAATCCAGCCGTCAGTAACGTATCTCATCCCCAACAACACCGTTTGACCGGCATAATCGTTCAAGGAAAACTCTGCGAGTACCCATCCGCCCGAATTGCCGGTAATTCCGTTGCCCTGGTTGTTACCGTATGGATCGTAATTGGTGGTAATATTGCCCTCGAGATTTGTGAAATTGCTGCCGCCGTCGGTGGAAAGCTGAACATAGGCATAATCCCAGTCGTTCTCGATATCATACCATGTCCAGAATCGAAGCATCTCATCCTCATCGATTGAAACAGGATTGACCAGAACTGCCGACCCGTTATAATTATCGTCCGATCCGGAGTAAAGAGAATAGGACCCGGAATGTCGGCGGGAGCTGGTGGGATAGAAACCATCCAGTACCCAGTTGGATGTGCCATCCTCAAAACCGTCTTCGACTCTCTCCAATCCTATCAGTTCTTTTAACTCAAATGCAACGGCAGGATTTAGCGTATCGGAAAATACCCAGCTTGCGATAAACGAGTCGGCATAGACATCGCCTATAGGATTCAAGATCGGCGCCTGAGGGGCCACTGGAGTATAAGGATCATCCGCGACTCTGGAGAGAAACAAGAGCGCCGGCAATACGCCATCCCAGAGCTCGGGGATTCTCGATGGTTCCGGCCAGAAACCATCATCCGAGTTTCCAATCTCGATAACAAAGCCAAAATTCTTGGGTTTATCTTCCTGTTCACCGTACTGCCAGTCCGCAGCATCGCCATTGGTGTTGTACAGAAGCTCCCAGACCGTGCCGAATCCGTAACCGTTCTCAGCACAGGCCGAATCGGATAAGGTGCGGAATATTTCATTATCCGGAGTGTAGCCATCGTGATATCCCCAGGGGTACAACATTATATCCCCGTAAGCATGGAGATTCATTATCAGACTGAAATTGCGAGAAATGATGAACTGACGTAAGGACGAAGTTTCAGGCTCCGAAAACGGCCCAGTGCCTCGATATGTCGCATCGTCGGTATAAGGGGAAGAGCCGTTATCATCGTAGCCCCACATGTGTCCCCAATTTCGGTTGAGATCGACTCCGAATGTCCCGTCGCCGTTGTTGCGACGATTCTTCCGCCACCATCCTCCGCCATTGGGAGCAATCTGGCGGTTGTATTCGTAACCATCGGGGTTGATAACCGGCACAAAATAGAACTCGCGATTGTCAACGAGGTCTGCAATTTCGGGATCGGAGTCGTAATTATCGCAAAGGTGCGCCATGAATCTCAATGTGGCCTCAAGGGTCATCGGCTCCCGGGCATGAATCAAAGCATTTATGAAGAATTCCGCCTCGTCTTCGTCCTCTTCCGGATTATCGGAAATCTTCATCATCCAGATAGGCCTGCCCTCGATTGTATAACCGATTGAATCCCGGGCCGTGGTAATATCGGGATATAATTGATGAAGCGAGTCCATAAATGCCAGGGCCTCATCCAGGGTCGGGAATCCCCCCATATCCGTGCCAAGCGGGAATCGCGACTGATAGAAAGCCACCAGGTCCTCATGAATGATCTCAGGGTTAAGCCCGGCCTCTTGAAGTCTCTTATAGTCGTTGTCGTCGGCAACTATCTCTGCAAACTGTCCCCTTGATACATAGGCGATATCAAAGCCGCCTTTCTGCAAAAAATCAATCGCTCCTTTTTCCTGAAGGCCGACCCGGAGAAGCATCGGGCGCTCTTCCGTAGCTGCCAGGGACGATAAGCTCCATACCATCAATAATCCGGCCACAAACCAAACAACCTTTCGCATCAAACTCTCC
>CBDVBL010000440.1:0-2256 GCA_965372205.1 uncultured bacterium | reverse complement strand
CCGTCACAACCGGGCAACACGACTCCACAGGCGGCGCCGACCGCCACGATCTCCTCCGGCCAGATATCCCTGACCTCGAATATGAATTTACATCTTTTGAGACGACTTAAGATATATCCGGCCACGGCAACGAAAAACTGTGGCGAGGTCGCTATTATGACGTCCGGCTTGCCTACCCACCGGAATCCGAGAACTATCGATGATAACATAAATGATATATAATTTAATATTCGTCTCGTAATGCCGGCGTTTGGAGCGGCATAAACATAGGTTCTCACAATCCGGATTCTGTTACGCATCTCTGTGAGTCGCTTATACCCTCGATATTCTTTTGGGATTATTCCGTCGGGATGGTTGGGAAAGCAGGTAAGAACCGTGACATCCGCTCCGGTCTGCGCCCAGCGTTCAGCCGTCTCAGAGACACGAACCGCGGGCGCGTTGACCTCAGGAGGATAATAATGAGATATATAGAGAACTCTCAATCGCTTATCCATCTCGGCTCCCCGCTCGATAACGATTCCAGTATCTCGAAAGTTGTAATAGATGTATCAAACAGGCTGTCAAAGGGAATCGGAGATCCGAGATCGGCGGCAAGGTAGTGGCTCCAGAGCTCCAGCATTTTTCTATGGCCTTTATCCTGGCCCCGTTTTTTATCCACCTGCAATCCCTTGTTGCCCGCGATAGTCAACGTCCTGAAATCATTCATCTGGATAACCAGGCCGCCCCCGATTATTTCCAAATACTCTTTTGGAGCCGCCTTATTCCCTGACGCCACGTAATTGATAGTGCCCACCGAGCCATCCGAAAATCGTATCATCACCTGGAGGTTATCATCGGAACGAAATCGATCATCCGGCATGGATAAGGCCTCCGCATGAACCTTCACAGGTCTCCCGCCTGATAGATACGATAGCAGATCGATGAAATGACATATCTCACCGATTATACGCCCGCCTCCGCACTCGGGATCTTGTATCCAGCTGTCCCCCGGAACAAAGCCGGCATTGATCCTGTAATGCATTGAAATCGGATATCCTATTTCCTTGAGTTTTTCTCTGATCTTTCCAATTAAAGGTGCGAACCTGCGGTTGTAGCCAACCATTAATGGATATCCTGTCGCCAAATGTGCGGACCTGATCCTTTCCAACTCTTCTCGATTCAAACAGAGAGGCTTCTCTGCAAAAGTGGGTTTGCCGGCCAGAAGCGATCTTGTCACCAGATCCGCATGCTGATTATGTCGATTTGCAATGAAGATGACCCCGACCTCCGAGTTTCCTATTATCTCATCGAAACTCGAAACCGTCGTCTTGAAGCCAAATCTCTTTGCGGCACTGGCTGCTGAAACCCCGCTTCCGGACATAATCACCCGGTTTTCGTATGCGGCTATTTGTTTGATATTTGGCAGAAGCACGCCGCAGGCAAAATCTCCGGCCCCCACGAAACCGATTGCTGTTTTCGATGATTGGCTTACCTTCGCGGCGCTTTTCTTAGGCAGGATCAATTTGTTTCGGGATCCGGCATTCTCCCCCAGATAATTCAATACCACACCAAGATAGCGTTCCGGGATCTGGCCCGAGATCAGGTTGTAAGCTCTATCTGCCTGGCTTATATCGAACCGATGGGTAATCAGGTCTTTGACATCCATTCTACCGGCCGATATTAACTGAAGAAACGATTCCATATTTCTGTTCTCGGTCCAGCGAACATAGCCGAATGGATAATCCCTGCCGGCTTCTTCGTATTGGTAATCGTAACGCCCGGGGCCATACGAGCGAGATAACTTAAGTTCCAGTTCCTTGTCATAGAATGTCTTTCGCGGTACATTCAGCCCGACCGAGCCAACAACCACGACTATGCCTTTATCCCGGCAAATCCTCCCGGCCATCTCAATCGGGCCGGCTGAATCTGAGGCGGCGGCGATAATAGCCGCATCGACGCCTTTCCCGGAAGTCATATCCAATATCTTTGGTATAGATTCATTGTCAGCCGTCAGAGTCCAATCAATTCCCCCACTTTGCGCAATATCCAGTTTACTCTTGTCAATATCCAATCCAACGACCCGGCATCCGGAAGACGATAACAATCTGCATATCAATTGACCAATAAGGCCTAATCCTATCACGGCAACAGTCTCGCCCAAACGAACGTCCGCAATCCGAACGCCGTGCATGGCAATTGCCCCGGGGGTGACGAAGCTCGCCTCTTCGAAGGTAAGATTGCCCGGGATCTTTACAGCCAGATTGGTCGGGACATATA
>CBDVBL010000439.1:0-2264 GCA_965372205.1 uncultured bacterium | reverse complement strand
GCTATCGCGGGAGCGATTGTCGGATTTCTAACTGTCATCATCTGGCGCAACGTGCCTATGCTAAAAAGTATGGTTTATGAGCTGGTGCCGGGGTTTGTCCTGGCCCTTTTGGTTAATTATGTGGTGAGTTCGGTTTACTGGGGAAAGAATAAGAAGTAGGTCACTCTTGACCTTGTATCTTATCGCTGTAAAGATAATTATATTAGAGCGGATCGGGATGATTTGCCTTAAGCCATTCTGTAACGTCTTTGCGAAAATCGATGCCGAACTTCAGTAGCTCTTTTGCATCCGGTTCTGATATCGCCCGGCCAGACGATATTCGGCCTGGTTACGCTTGGCACGACAGGCATCCAGGTATGTGGCGTCATTGGCTCTGCCCTCTCCCAGGATCAGGGGCATCGCCATGATGGTTCGGTAGTGATTACTTTCCCTGGACGCTTTGAATCCAGCGGCATAAAGAAGCGCTGTGCATAATTGAAGGGCCGCCTGGTAGGCATGGCTAAAGCGGCTATCTACGGATACCACGAGTTGGCCGGCATCGGAAATATCCCGATCAACAACATTCAGTAGGTTGCGAATCTCGTTCGCACTTGTCTTATGAGGCTTAAGCCAGCCGTTACTTTCCCAATCCCGCAAGTTCATCTTCATTTCCAATTATAAATAGCTTTGGCGATTCAATAACACCTGTCAGGAAATGCTCGGCCTCTTTTCGGCGTTTTCGGAATTCTTCAATAGTCATCGCATGCGGATTGATCTCGCGACCCGCCTGCTCCGGAACGCCTGACAGCCAACCCACAATCTTTCTCAGGCTCACATCGCCTATTACTAGCAAATCAATATCACTTCCGGCCTTATCGCCATTTGTAGCCATTGAGCCGAAAACAAAAGCGATTTTCACCTCTTTACGGTCAAGGGCTTTTTTCAGAATTTCCACAAGTCCGGAAGTTTTTAAAACAAGATTCTTAATCTCCCTGTAAAGGGGATGTTCGGCATTTGCCCTGTAATAATGACGATTGCTATCCTTGCGAACCTTGAGCAAATCGAGTTTCCTGAGTTTCAGAAGCTCCTGCCTGATCGTAGGGGCGCTCAATCCGGAACCACGTTCAAGAGCTCTTAAATGGAGTTCGCGTTCCTTTAGTCCAAATAGCTGACGGAAAATCTCCGCGCGCGCTTTGGATAAAAATAATTCTTCCAGCCTCATTATCGTTAGCCCTCAGCTTACAAATGTAAGGTATAGACTAACAATTTGCAGTATATTTGTCAATCAAGTTCTAAAGTTGTCGACAGCAAGTCCCACAGATCTATAAGATTACCGACTTACAAAAAAACCTATATTCTAACCTCGTCCAGAAACCCGTCCTGCGCCGGTGCGGTCTCAACGAAACCGTTGGCGGATGAATTTTCATAGGCCACGCGCAGGGAGCTTTCTTCTTTGCCGTCGCAGTAGCGGGCCACCACCGCGGCGGCTTTCTCCAGCACCGCATCATCACACCGGCCGCGCAGAAGGCCGACCGGGGAGCCGAAATCGGGCGCTTCCAGTCGGCAGTCGCCATTTTGCATCAACGATTCGATAATCTCGTTTTCGGTCTTGTCGCGTCCCACCACCAGCTTGGTCTCGGAACTGAGCCGGAAATGCCGTCCCACCCGCAGTAGGTTGAGATCGTTAAAATCGGTATCCGGTTTGTATTTCAAAAGATCGCGCAACCGGTCGGAATATCTTGGATCGGTCAGAAGACACCCCGACGCCGGGTTGGGATAGCTCTTCAGCCCGAACTCCTCGGCCAGCTGCATCTGCCGCTTGCGTGAGCGGCCCTGTATATCTAGAAGCCATTCCCGTTTGATAAGACCCTCTTTTTCGGGAACGGTCGGCGGCAGCAATCGTCCCGATAACGGCCTGACTAGCTTACCCTCCAGGCCGCAGTTTCGAGTCACCAGGTCGAGCGCAAATTTCCGCTGCGACATCGGCCGCTGCCCCAGCACCTCGCCGGTTATGATGAAATCGCCGCCGCCCATTTCCATATAGCTTTTGACCTCGTCAAGCATGACGAGCCGGCAATCGATACAGGGATTCATATTCTTCCCGTGTCCGAAACGGGGATTCTTTACGATATCGACGAATTTCTGCCCGAGATGGGCCAGCTTCACCTTGAAACCGAACTGCTCCGCTGCGGGATAGGGATCGGAGCCGCATGAGGATGAATCGCTGGCGTCACAACCGAAATGGGTAAGAAACGTGATGGCCTCGACCTCGACACCGCATTTCA
>CBDVBL010000438.1:0-2285 GCA_965372205.1 uncultured bacterium | reverse complement strand
GTAGCAGATTATATTGGGGATATTGCCAAATGCCTGTGATGTAACCTTGAAATGCCTGACAAGGGTTTTTAAACTATAAATATAGAGCGGCGTTGAATATTTCCTTACTATATCGGAGACCCGGACATCCTCGCAGTATAAGTGACCTCTCTTATATTGAAAGTAATCCATCAGTATTCCAGAAGCAAAAGCGAAACCACTGAATCGTGCCAGTCGGTCACATAGGATGTCGCACAGCTATAATTGTTGACCATAATCGAAAATGCGAGCAGATGACCCGCATGTGGCCCATCGACATACCCGGAAAAGCTGCTGGTGTTGGCGATATAGCCTGTCTTTGCTCTCACACACTCTCGATTTTCGACTTCCTTAAGCCGGGTTCTGACCGACCGGTCCTCCCCCGGAATAGCCAGCGATTCGTAATAGGTTTGAAAATACGGGCTTTGGCACATACTTTTTAGAAGCTCTATCACGGCGGCAGGCTTTACAATATTTATATAAGATAGGCCGGAACCATCGTGCATTGCTACATCATCCGATGAGATCCCGATTGAATCGAAAAACGCCTCTGCTAATTCGATACCCCTGGAAAAACTTCCCTCGCCGCCCAGCTCACTGCCGATGGTTTTGAGGCTTTGTTCGGCAAAAAAGTTCTGGCTGTTCTTGTTAATTACCGATATCACTAAGCCTAAGGAATCCGACTGCCACTCGAAAAGAGGCGACAGCTTTCCCGCGGCATATACGGACTTTTCATCATCCTCCATATCATCGAGAGAAACAATATCTCCCTTAAACTTGATGCCGTTATCTTTTAAGATAGAAGCAAATTCGTAAGCAGTATAGAGCTCCGGACGGTGCACCGAGACATAATCGATTTCACCGGCCGTATCGCTGAGAGAAATTCCTCCGAAAAAGGCGACGTCGTTCGTATATGGTTTCCTGTAATAATCAAGCGTGAACTCCGAATCGGCAAGTAATGTAATGGCGTTATTTGTAATCGTGATATAATCGGTGGGCGGGTCAATTTCGATAATCGCGGGATCCCCGGCTTTTTCCCCCGGCAAGAATTTCAAATCGACACAGTTGTCGTTAAAAGAGAGCGCTGATATCGGACAGGCATACCAGTAGGTCAGATCATCCCAGGACCAGCCGCTGCCGAGCTCCGAGCCGGAGAAAAATGAATTATCTATGACGATATCTCCTTTGATCTCTTTGATTCCCATGGACTTAAGACTATCCGCCCACAGCTTCAGCACCTCTGTAACGCTGTCTCTGAACCGTCCTGAGATAAGCGGATCACCGCCACCCACGATCACCAGATCTCCTTTGAGGCGGCCTTTTTTATCGATTTTGCCGGTTCTGAAGAAACCGGTTTTGAAACGGTATTCGGGACCGAGCAATCCCAGCGCCGCGGCGCTGGTGAAAAGCTTCATATTGGAGGCGGGGGAAAACAACTTTTCGGCATTGAGGCTGTAGATCATGCTGTCCGCGGTAATATCATATACCGCCAGGCCGATGAGGGCGTTATCGAGAGTCGTATCCGCAACCAGGCTATCGATTCGCGCCGTAATGTCTTGCGATGCCGATACCCTGGCCGTTAGCAAGATCGTAACGATTAGAAGAAACATCCTCATTTTATTCATGAATCACCATTAAAAACAAAGCCCACCCCGATCTTTGTCGGGGCGGGCTCTTGAATCGTAGATCAGCTGATTCTATTCACCGAATTCTGTAAGAATGGCCTGGAAAGTCTGGCGAATCTCCGGTAGCGGAAAGTCGTAAGTATCAAAGTTTAACATGGCCGTTCTCGCCTCACCATCAAATTTCGTCAAATGGCCTACGACACTTTCATAGTATGGATCTCCAGGGGGATCTCCATCAACCCAAAGACCCCAGGTAAATAGCGGTTCCGTAGTAACAGTGGCATCGTTTCTCAGGTGCCCGGGTAATACGCCTGACGCATAATCATCCTGGTCACCATTCTTGGCTACATCCATCTTCATCGAATCTGGCAGGTTTAAGGTAGTCGAAGGATCCTTTACCGCCCATGTAAACCACCATTCGTTGGCCCATGCATCTTCATACGTTGTATCCGCCGTCACGGAATCCGGAGCTACTATAAGCGTATCATATTCAACATCGTCCAACCACCATGAAGTATCTGCGCTTTCGAAAATCAAGGTGTCATCTATTCCAAGCCAGTCATGCTCAAAATCGCCTGGCGCCGGCGGATTGCCCCACGCAATCCAAGGAAGGTTTTCGGGGCCTGTCACTATCAATTTCCC
>CBDVBL010000437.1:0-2290 GCA_965372205.1 uncultured bacterium | reverse complement strand
ACGCGCGAATCTTCATCTGGGGAACGATAACGGTCCCAAGCATATCGCGGTGGCCCGCGGCGCTCCAACCTTTACTATATACGGGCCGCATAATCCCGTGAGCTGGACATACCCGGATTTTTTGCGCCATCGATTCATACAACCTGCGGATATCGATAATGATTGCCGGAGATTGGATCATAAGTGCGACAAAGACTGTATCGGCAAGATTTCCGCAGACGCTGTCTGGAAAAAGCTGAAGAAGATGGCGACGGAACTACCATTTCCGGAATCTTCGTTTAAAGCCAGATGAAAATCATTCAGATAGTAGATGTCCGCTGGTATAACGCCAGTGCTGATTTTGCGATACAGCAGGCCCTGGGGCTTCTGCAATTGGATCATAAGGTTTTATTGATGGCTAATCCCGGGACCCCGCCCGCGGCGAGGGCTAAGAAGGCCGGTCTGGACGTTGCGGAGGATATTGATTTCACCAGTATGAATATCATCCGGTCGGTGCGACGACTCAGGGGAATCGCCGGTGATTTTCATCCGGATATTATTTTCGCGCATCGAGGCGAATCGCATCTAATCGGCGCCCTGGCATCCAGAAAGATCGGCTGTCCGATAGCCAGGTTCAGGGGCGATGTTAGACCGCCTCGGGCCGATCCATTCAGTCGAATACTGAATGAAAAGATGACTCACGGAATCGCCGTTTCCACGATGCGTCTTAAAAATGCATATGAAAGCAAATTCAGGCTTAATGGTATCTCCCTGAATGTAATATATCCGGGAATCGACAGTTCCTGTTTTAAGACTGATAAATCCAGGATGGAGCTGAAAACGCAGTTCGGACTGGAGCCCGATAGACGGATTGTTGGGATAGTAGGGCGATTATCACCGGTAAAAGGGCATCTTTATTTTCTGAAGGCGGCCAAGATCATTTCCGAGAAAAATCCCGATATTCAATTTGTGATAGCCGGGGAGGATTCTCAGATTTCGGCACTTGAACTTAAGAAACATGCTCTGAATCTCGACCTGGAAAATCTACACATCTTTGGCCGGGTTGATAATATAGAAGATCTAATATTATCCTTCGATATAGGAGTAATAGCCTCTGTTGGTTCGGAGATGATATGCAGGGTCCTGATGGAGTATTTTGCGGCAGGTATCGGGGTGGTTGCCACGAGAGTGAATCAGCTCGAGGAACTCATCAAATTATCAGGAGCGGGATTGATGGTACCGCCAGGAGATTCAAAGGCAATGAGCGAGGCGATTCTGGAGTTAATTGAAGACGATGGTGAAAGAGAGGCGTCGGCAGCGGCCGGCAAGAGCTGGGTTAAAACCAACAGAACGCTGCGGCGGCTGGGTCAGGATACCGAAGCTTTCTTAAGGCAGGTACTGGATGGCTAAACCATCGACTACATTGATCAAGTTGGGATTTTATATAATTCTATTATTCTCCCTATCGGTTTCGATATTCCCGCGCCATGCATATATCCTGGCAATAGCGGCATTCTGTATCTGGCTTTTGAACCTCTTGATTTTCCGTGATACGTCCTGGACATCATCCGCATTGTTTAACCCGATTGCGGGATTTACTGCTTTTTCTATAATTGCTTGGCTTATATGGTGGTTACTGTATGATCGAAGTCCGGTGCCATGTCTTGCTGTATTCGCACCTTTTTATTTTGTGGCCAAAAGCTTCGTGCGTTCTCCGGAAAAGAGAAAGATGGTAGTCTGGACCTTTATCTCGGGGGTTATTCTCGCCTCCGGAATCGATCTATTTTACAGGTGGGGAAGCTTATTTGATATGAGTATATCGCCCGACTTTACTTCCGGATCGTTATCGTTCTTGATGATGCTGGTTTTTTGCATAGTTATGGCCTATTACGCGCAAACCCATAACCACTCGGAAAAGCTGTTTTTTGGGTTAATATCCTTGCCGTTGGCAGTTTTAGCGGCGCTTGCGTTCGACATGGCGATAATTGTGATTTTGCTTCTGATATTCATAGGCGTCGGAATTCTTAAAGATAAAACCGTCCTGATAGTAGTTGGCTTAATTGTAATCTTAGCGTATTTCGGGTTGTTTAAGATAAGCGGAAGGATTGCTGAATCCGCAAATGTCTATGAATTGATAGAGCTTGCTCGATCTCCGGTGAACGCAATTGAGGAAAATATTGATGTGATCTCCGGCGCAGGCTTTTATGGCGCCGGTCGCAATCAATCGCAGATGGATGTTGGAACGATCCCCGATGAACCATTTTTGATTAGCCTTATAAGATTTTCCGGGCCTCCGGCCCTCATTCTATTT
>CBDVBL010000436.1:0-2305 GCA_965372205.1 uncultured bacterium | reverse complement strand
CAGAATAGCGAGATCAAAACTCTCCGCATAGATTTTGCCTAAAGCCTCAAGCCCATCAGAAGCAGTGAAGATCCTGTGCCCGGCCGCTTCCAGGACCTCAGCCATGAAGCATTGCATAGCAAGATCGTCGTTTACCACCAGAATCTTGGCCATTTCCGAATCCCTTCTATCTTGCCCCGGTTCCTTTAAAGACCGCAGGGACAGTCCGCGCCAGGATTATTGCGTCCCCCCATAAAGACCAGTTATCTATGTATTCCAGGTCGAGTTTCATCCACTGCTCGAAGGAAATATTGGAACGCCCGTTAACCTGCCAGAGGCATGTAAGCCCCGGTTTCATCGAAAGTTTCCTTCTCTGCCAGAGATCGTATCTGGCAACTTCCTCGGCGAGTGGTGGACGCGGGCCCACCAGCGACATATCTCCCTTGAGGATATTGAACAGCTGCGGCAATTCATCGATCGATGCCCTCCGTAATAACCGCCCCACCGGTGTGATCCGGGGATCTCTTTTCATCTTGAATGCGGCCCCGTCCACGTCGTTAAGCTTTACAAGATCTCTCTTAAGCTCATCGGCGTTATTAACCATAGTCCTGAATTTATACAACTCGAATTTCCGGCCATTTAATCCGCGTCTTTCCTGCGCGAAAATGATCGGGCCTTTCGACGTCAGTTTCACGATTGCGGCTGCGGCCAGCATTATCGGAGCCGCCAGTATTAATCCAAACGCCGCCAGGAATCTATCTGAAAGACTCTTGGCCATGATGGCGAGGCTATGCCCTGGAGTTGTATCATAGCATACCATCGGCGAATCGAAGAATGTATCGACTCTTTTTTTGGCCAACCTCATGGGGAAGAAATCCGCAAGAACAACGATCTGCACTCCCATCCGTTCACAAATCTCAATTGATTTTTCAATCTTGCTCAGATACTGCCTTCCAACGGCGAAGACCGCCCAATCGATCTGCTTGTTCTTCAGCAGCCCGGGCAGGCTCTGAAGATCTCCGATGCATGGTATGTCTCTATAGCGCCATAGGTGCGGAAACCTTTCCCAGTCGACAAAGCCTGTAACCCTTAAACCGAATTGGGGATGGCTTAATACTTTATCAACGAAGCCTCTGGCAACAACGCCGGTGCCGATCATCAAGATCGTCTGATAATTATATCCTCGAGAGCGATAATATTCGAATAGCAATGCTATCAGTAACCGAAAACCGCATATAAGAGAGGTGCTTAGAGCTACAAAAAGAATAATACGAAACCTGCTGTCATCCAGATAACCTCCCGCAAAGATGAATGCCAGAAACAAACCGGAAGAAATCATAGCCGCCTTTAACGAGGTTATCAAAATGCTTTTGATTCTTCTAAACCTGATGCTATAGCAATCACGAGAAAACCAGAAAACCGCTCCCCAGATGATTATAGCGGGCAATATGATGTTATCGCTTGAAAAGATATTAACGACCGTACCGGTTCGCAGATGGTCAACTATTACTGAGAGCTGGAACCCAAGGGCAACCAGACATAAATCTGCAACGAATACGAGTTTTTTCAGGACGTGTATACGTTCCTTTAGCATATCTTCCCCTCCACCGGATTTAGCTCAGGCTGTTTATCTTCCCGCTTCTGCTTCCGCCGATTCCGCTGTGTATTCATGCAGCTTATTAATATTTTCGGAAAATACTTCTTTCTGTTTAGGAAGAAAAGACGCTTCCTCGCCTTTAACAATCGTCCGGAGTACCTCAAGGTACTGATCAGCTAATCTTTCTCGTGAGCAGTTGGCCAGGGCAAATGAATATCCGCTTTTCCCGAGGCTCCGGCAAAGTCTTCGATCATAATACAGTATCATTATTTTTTCCGCCAGGTCTCGAGCATCCTCCGGTCGGGCAGCCAGCCCCGCACCTGCATTCTCGATCAGGCTCTTTGATTCGCCCTCGGTAGAAAATACAATCGGTTTGCCGGCAGCCATAATCTCATAGATCTTGCTGGGAATATTCTTTTTAAACAGATCCGCTTTCCGCAAGGGAACAAGGCAAACATCGCAGGCCGCGTAATAATCCGGAACAGCAGCTCTATTCACCTGATCACGGAATATCACGTTTGGCAATCGCAGATCCCCGGCTCTCTGCATTAGATTGCCTTTTTCCGCTCCGTCTCCAACAAAAAGGAAGGTGATACCCCGAATATCCCTTACAATCTCCGCGGCCTCTATGACGGTATCGAGCCTGTGAGCCATCCCGTGTGTGCCAATATAACCGACAATGAAATCGCCACGCTTGTCCAGTTCTTTGCGGATCGACATTGCGCCTGA
>CBDVBL010000435.1:0-2313 GCA_965372205.1 uncultured bacterium | reverse complement strand
ATGCGTGGTGGTGGAATTCACTCCTCTGGCTCCGGGCCAACAATCAGCAACAACATTGTCACCCGAAATTTCTTCATCGGGGTCTATTGCTCCAACTCGTCCAATTGCTCGATCATCAACAATGCAATTGCCCAGAATTCAGCGGACGGAATCTTCTGCTGGGATTCTAACCCTACAGTAGGCTGGAATACAATAAGTGGAAATTCAGGGGGTATTGGCGGGGGTATTTCTTGCCGCTACTCCGATCCTACAATCATCAGCAACACCATTAGTGGGAATTCGGGTACGTTGGGTGGAGGAGTATATTGCCACACCTCCAATCCCACGATCAGCGACAATATAGTTGTCGAAAACTCGGCCACCGATGGGTGTGGCGGGGTCTGGTGTGACAATAATTCTAATCCTACCATTACCGGCAACATCATTTTCGGCAACTCAGCCACCGTCGGTGGAATCCTCTGCTGGGAGTCCAATCCGTACATTGCTAACAACAGGATTATCGGCAATTCAGCAAGCCCTTCTGGCGGTGGCATTTATTGCCTCGAATCCAGCCCCATTATCACCAACAATACGGTTACCGGGAACTCAGCCGATGTTTCCGGTGGCGGGATTTATTGCGCCCTGGTCTCCAATCCCATAATCACCAACACCATCTTATGGGGTGACAGCGCAGCATACAGCGCTGAGATTGATTTCGATGATTCATCATCACCGTATTTCACATATTGCGATATCCAGGGAGGCTGGGCAGGCGAAGGAAACATTGATGTAGATCCTCTCTTCAGAGATCCTGAAAATGGAGATTTCCATTTGAAGGCCGACTCCTGCGGAGATGTATATAACTCACCCTGCATTGATGCCGGTGATCCTGCGATTTTCGATAGCATGTTTGGTTGCGATTGGGGATTGGGCGATTTAAGAAGTGATATGGGTGCCTATGGCGGCGGGGATTCGGTGACTGTCGGTATTGACGATTACTCAAATCTGATTCCGAAACGATTGGCTCTGCTTCAGAATTATCCTAATCCGTTTAACGCATCAACCGTAATCAGCTTCTCATTACCGGAAGCTCAACTGGTGACGGTCACAGTCTACGATATCCTCGGCCGAGAGGTTCAGACGCTATTGAATGAATATCGGCAAGCCGGAATCCACCACTTCACCTTCGACGCTTCCGATCTTGCCAGCGGAGTTTATTTCTATCGGTTGCAGGCGGGCGAATCTGTTGAAGCGAGACGGATGGTGTTGCTGAGATGAAAAAGATTGCAATCATATTACTCATAGGGGTATGGATATTTCCTGCATACGCCACAATCATCAACATCCCTGACGATTACCCTACCATTCAGGAGGGCATAGATGCCTCCACAGACGGCGATACCGTCCTGGTCCAGTCCGGGACATATGTGGAGAACATCAATTTCAACGGGCATAATATAGTGCTGGGATCGTTGTTTTTGACCACGGGAGATACGACATATATAGCAGAGACGATAATTGATGGCAATCGAACTGGATCGGTAGTGACTTTTGAGAGTGGCGAGGATAGCACGGCTACTATCTCTGGATTCACGCTGCAGAACGGTTATGCTTATTACAGTAACGGTGGAGGCATTATCTGTTTATCATCCAGCCCTGTAATTTCACACAATATTATTCAGAATAACATAGCGGCCGGTTTATACGCAGGAGGCGGAGGGATCTACTGCAGCGGATCAAGTCCAAGAATAATGAATAACCACATCAATGATAATTCTGTATCGGCGATGTTTTCCTTCGGGGGTGCGATTTATTGCCATAGTGCTAACAGCTTCATTATGGGTAATAGAATCATAAGCAATTCATCTAAAGATGGTGGCGGAATATATTGCAGGGATGGTGTCACTATCGCTAATAATTGTATTGTTGGAAATTACGCTGATGCTGGTGCGGGGATTAGCTGTGGTGATGATAATCTAATTGCTAATAATACAATTAGTCGGAACTTTTCTTATGTGCATGGCGGAGGAATTTCATGTTTGAGCCCGACTTCTATTATTATAAATTCTGTTGTTTATGAAAATGAGCCAGATCAGATATTCACGAATATCGAGCTGCCGCCTGAAATTGTTTTCTGCAACATCCAGGGCGGCTGGCCCGGCGAGGGCAACATCGATGTTGATCCCCTCTTCCGCGATCCCGACGATGGCGATTTTCATCTCATGTCCACCGCCTGCGGCGACCCGCAAGATTCCCCCTGCATAGACGCTGGCAGCCCGGCCATTATAGACAGCCTGCTCGATTGCTCTTGGGGTTTGGGAGGTTTGAGAAGTG
>CBDVBL010000434.1:0-2323 GCA_965372205.1 uncultured bacterium | reverse complement strand
GGCAAATTAAATTTTGCCCGCGGTCTATATGCAAGATATTATTGAAAATGCCAACTGCAACGATCCTCTGATTTTGTGATAAAAAAACGGTGGAGTTTAGGACAATTTTTCACTTGACGGGATATCCATGATTCGCTTAACTTACGCCAGGTTATTACCATATGGCGGTCCAATGTTGGTTTGATGAAATCAGCTATCAGCGAAAAGGAAGGAGTGTGATAGAAAAGCAAAAAAACATTTCCCTGGAATAAACTCTAATATCAAGGTACTCGTTTGATAATGTTTTCGCTCGATGAAGTTAGAATCGCTGTCTTGCGTCTACTTCCAAAAGAAACATTATTGGACAGAGAAAAAGGAAGAAAACAGGATGCAAGGTAGCAAGCTTTACGTAGGAAATCTCAGTTATTCTGTAACCAATGCCCAGCTCGAGGAATTATTCGGCAATTACGGCGAGGTTAAGCAGATTAATATCATCGAAGGTAAAGGCTTCGGGTTTGTAGAAATGTCCAGCAGCGAGGAAGCCGAGAAGGCGAAAGAGGCGCTAAACGGTTCCGAGTTCGACGGCCGAACCATGAGAGTGGACGAGGCTCGTCCGCCCCGGAATAGAGACAGAGGAGAGGGTGGAGGCGGAGGCTATAGATATTAGTATATTAGCTTTCGAGAAATAGATTAAGATAGAACTTATTTTCCAGTAGTTTTTCTATGAGAGGTTTTGAATCGATTAATCCCCATCGTTAATTATTTTATCTTTTCTTTCTTGTTGCCTGATTTCTTCCGACAGTGCCTGTCGGATTATGTCCGAATTTCACGGTATGGTCTGGCCGTCTACACGTGTATCATCAAATGCAAAGATTAGTGCCGAGAGCATCATGTTTCATGGAACGGTGATCTCGCAGAACAGACTGGATTCATCGATCTCCACAATCCGGGTATCCAGATCGGTTCCTTTGACAATTGAGAAGAATTCCTCCGACCTCACGGTTGTTGCCGTGAAACCGTCCCTGCATACTATTACACCGTCCCTCGTTTTTTCCGGATCGATCTCACCCAGAAGTCCAGCCTCCGATTGTAGCCGGAACCATTCCAAGCGGGTATCCCAGAATTTATCGGAATAACTTGAGAAGAGGACAATCCCTTTTGGTTTAGTGACACGTATGCTCTCCCGAATCAGATCTCTCTGGTCGACATGGAATGCGGAAATCCCGTTCTGAATGCAAACAACGGCGTCGAATACTTTATCAACGAAAGCGAGCTGGATAGCGTTCATATTCAAAAGATGGCAGTTTGAGATCCCCTTCAGCTTTTCTCGACCGAGCTTGAGGCTGGCAGGAGAGGTATCGATGCCAATGACCGAATCGGCCATCCGGGCGAGTCGGGGGAGTATTCGCCCATATCCGCAACCGAGCTCAAGAACAATGTCACTAGGATTAATCCTTTCCATAACATGTTCCACCTCCGCTTCGAGATATTGTTGAACTCGCGGCGGGGCAATATCATAGACGCACACGAGCCTTTCGGCGGAAAGGTTATTGCTGTAGTAATCGCCCATATCTATCCAGCCATACAAGAGACAGACGCCAAAATGCTACCATGTTTTCCGGCAATCGGCAAACAAAAGAATTTATCTTACTCTTCCGTGGATGCAAAAACCGTTTGACAGTCAGAATCCTCACCTTATATTACCAATAGGGCGTTCAACGAGGTTAGCATCGGAGCCGTTATATGAATTTGACCAACCAAATAGGCGCGATACTTCTCGCCGGGGCTGTTCTACTTGCTCAGGGCGGAGACCTTCGCAAAAGACAGGTCGAATTCTTCAAGGAAGATATTACCATGACGGTAACCGATTCAAGCTCCACCATTTCGGGAGTCTATTATTTCCGGAATAACACCGAAAAAGATAAGCCGTATGCTGTAGTTTTCCCGTTCTATGTCGATGGCATCTCGCATTACCCGCATGAAATCAGGGCTTATACCGTCAACGGCGAGGATACTCTGACGATTGAAACGGAAGCTCTCGAAGGGCAAAATGCGGTTCGCCTGCGAATCCCCATGAAACCCGGAGAGGTAACTATCTGGTATCTGGACTATACTCAGCGGATCGAATCGGATTACGCCCGATACATCCTGACATCGACCGGCGCCTGGGGACAGCCGCTGGAGGAGGCAACCTACCGGTTTTTGATACCGGTGAATTACAGAATAATAGAAATCTGGCCCAAGGCGGATAAGGCAAGGAGGATTAAATCGACCATTGAAATGTGGTGCGAGAAGATCAATTTCATGCCCGAAAAGGATATGAGAATTTTCTGGGATCGAGAGT
>CBDVBL010000433.1:0-2326 GCA_965372205.1 uncultured bacterium | reverse complement strand
CGCATGGCTCTGCAGAGGTTGAAGGAAGCTGCCGAGAAGGCAAAATGCGAACTCTCTACTCCCACTCAGACCTCGTTGAATCTGCCATTCATAACTGCAGATCAATCCGGCCCGAAACATCTCGATTTGACTTTAACCAGGGCCAAGCTTGAGCAGCTCGTGGATAGTCTCGTTGAAAGGGTTATAGGGCCCTGCAAGAAGGCGCTGGCCGATGCCAAGGTTTCTCAATCGGACATCGACGAAGTCATACTTGTCGGTGGGATGACCCGTATGCCGAAAGTGCAGGAGGTTGTGAAGGAACTATTTGGCCGCGAGCCGCATAAAGGTGTCAATCCCGACGAAGTGGTCGCCCTGGGAGCGGCAATCCAGGCCGGCGTGCTTTCCGGTGACGTAAAGGATGTTCTCTTACTCGATGTCACCCCTCTTTCGCTCGGGATCGAGACTCTGGGGGCGGTATTTACCAAGCTTATCGAGCGAAACACGACCATTCCGACAAAGAAGTCTCAGATATTCTCAACCGCCGCAGATAACCAGACAGCGGTTTCTATTCATGTTCTGCAGGGCGAGCGAGAGATGGCGATACATAACAGGACTCTGGGACGGTTCGACCTGATCGGAATTCCACTGGCGCCTCGTGGAATGCCGCAGATCGAGGTGACTTTCGATATCGATGCTAATGGCATATTCCATGTCTCGGCCAAAGATCTCGGGACCGGCAAGGAACAATCGATCAAGATTGAATCGTCATCCGGTCTCTCTGAGGCGGACGTAGACAAAATGGTCAAAGATGCTGACGCTCATGCCGCCGAAGACAAAAAGACCAGGGAACTCGCCGAGGCTCACAATAAAGCCGATTCGGCCATCTACCAGGTCGAAAAAAGCTTGAAAGAGTTCGGCGATAAGCTCTCCGATGATGAAAAGACAAAAATTAAGGAAGCCATAGATAAGGCCACGTCGGTGAAAAATTCGTCCGACACGGAGGAAATCAACAAGGCGGTCGACGAGATGATGAAGGCATCGCACAAGATGGCGGAGGAGATGTATAAACAGCAGACCGCCGAGCAGGCCGGAGCCGGCGAGGCCCAGGCTCAGGCGTCCGAGGAACCACCGAAAAAGGACGACGGCAAAGGCGATGAGGGTGCCGTGGACGCCGATTTCGAGGTCGTGGACGACGACAAATAGATTCTACTTGTTTTAGAATAGACCCCGGATTTGATTTCTTTCAGTCCGGGGTTTTCAGGCTCTCTTTTCTTTGTAAGTGCTGCTTTTATCCGGCCTCTGGTTCGACGATTTTTCCGATGAACAATATCGCTTGTGAGTTGTTTTCTCGTATCAAGAGTAAAAACGGTCGGTCCATTCGCATTACAAAGCTTCCCGACGGCCCGGCGCTGGTCGCCATACCTACTGAGGTGACCGCAGCCGCCTCGGTTCCCTCTTCATCCACTTCGATAAATGTTTTATGTTTTACAAAGCTGATAAATAAAAGATCCTCTTTATTGATTCCAGAAAAGTCAGCGCCGCCGGAAAAGGCAATGCCCATACCGAGGGATGTTAATATTCTCCTGAGTTCCTTAGTATATTCTAGCTTGAATTTCGGTAAGTATATGGTTCCGTTGCTCATAACCAGATTGCCAAGCCATTCTTCAAGGCTATCTTTGTGGAAGCGGCCGATCAAATTATCGACACGGACGCCGGGTTTTGGGAGAAAAATGATCATACTGAATGCGCCGTCGCCGTAAGGAAGATCGACAGCTTGAAAGCTATCACTTTCGAAATATCGGAACCAGTTTTCCTGGCTCATCATCTTACACGAAGTCTTAGAACCGTCGGGCAGGCTAAATTCGTCGTCATGAGTGTATTCTTCGTCGAACTGATGCGCCCAGTTGCCATCAAAATAGATGGCATTAATTAAGATCATAACAAGGTTTGGGTCTATCGGTTTTTCTACTATAGTGGGAATCTTGTCTTTAGTATTGCGGCTTACCCAGGCGTTGATAGTATCTGCCGTACCGGGATCGCTGAAATTACAGGGACTGATCCTCGCGTCGAAGAAGGCTTGGTTCACGTTGAGAAAGCTCTGCTCGACTGCGATTTCCTCGCGATACCAGATTGAATTCGCAATCTTAAATACAACGGCCGTGTCAATGGTTGTTAACTGATCGTTCAGTTTTTCGTATGATTCGTTGATCTGGTTACGCGATAGGCTGGCAAATTGGAGGGTTGAGGCCAACGCTTCTGCTGTCTGGCTTTCGGCGCCGTTTAAGACCATGGTCAGCGCCATGGAAACGGATAGGGGGGAGATAAAGACATTGCTGTCCTTTTCCTC
>CBDVBL010000432.1:0-2327 GCA_965372205.1 uncultured bacterium | reverse complement strand
TGTTTCGGATCTTTTTATATATCCGCTGCGGATCACATGGTAGAAAATGGCAAAGCTGCCTGGCAATGGTCGATTCTCTGATCATTTATTGAACAAAATGGTAAAACGTTGTGCAACTTTTCTCCCAAAGGTTACTCATAATATGGTTTATACGGTTTCACAGTCGAAGGCCGAGCATCAATATGCAGGTAACATGTTGATGAGAAGCAAATTATAGTCACCGAAAAAAGGCTTTCCCTCTGAGAAAACCTGTTTCACGCGGCAACATTTTTGCAACGTTTCCTTGTTTGATAGGAAGGTAAGTTATGGCTCATGGTATGATTAAAATAGTGACTCTATTAACCATTAGTGGGATCCTAGTTTTGCCGATTCAATTTGCCATGGCTGACTCCACTTGGACGGTTTACAACGTGATAAATTCGCCACTGCCTTCAGACTGGGTGGCCTCCATTGATTTCGACGGTGCCGGCAACCAGTATATAGGTACAACGGGAGGCGGTCTGGTTCTCAAACAGGGTTCGATATGGACCGTCTGGGATGAATCCGAAACGGGAGTGCCTATAAATGCGGCTCGTCATGTAGAGAGAGATCCACTCGGAAATCTCTGGGTCGGTGCGGCCGCCGGTAATCTGAATTACGGGATTGGGCTGGCACATCTTGAGGCGGCGGATTCATCCTGGACGATGCGAAACGATGGTCTGGAGGCCAACCAGATCGTAAGCGGCGTAATCGTTCACAACGATGTCAGATTCGTTTCCACCTATGGCGGCGGGGTAACGATTTACGACGCCGAAGGCTGGATAAGATACCGCTACGCTTCCCGAACCGAGTTCATCTATGATGAGGGTCAGCAACGGGTCTTCGATGTTTCTCCCGGCACATATATACCCAGCGATTATATCAGGGAAATCGATATGGATCGTGTCGCGGGGATATTGTGGATGGCAACAGCCAACGGCGGCGCCGTAAGTTACGATGGCGCGGAATGGATTACCTATAACTCGGGCAACAGCGGCCTGCCCTCCAATCAGTTGCTCTCGGTGGACGTGAATCCGGATAACGGAGACGTCTACTTCGGAACGATGGGTTTCGGAGTGGCTGTCAAGAGCGATACCGTCTGGACAGTGTTTGATTCCTCCAATTCGCCCATGACCAACGGCTATATATCGGCTATTGAAGTTCGTCCCGGAGACGGCGAGCTATGGCTGGGAACGGGGTATGGAGTGTGGGTTCTACAGACCGACAGCCTCTGGCGCAGCTACATTTCTCCCGACAACGATTTCATCTATGGCGATTATTATTCGGATATATCCTTCGATTCGATCGGTTCGGTCTGGGTCTCGGCGTTCGGCGGAGGCATGGCATCCCTCTGGCTCGATTCGTTGCCCCCGCCTCCCGATTCGTTATATATCGACGTCAACAGGATGTTTATATACTTCTATAACAACCGGCCCGTGGAGAGAATATTTACGGATATCGATGTAACCGGGGCGCCGGAGCTAACAGCCGACGACAGCATATCTTTCAGACTCGATTCAGATCTGGGAGAGCTTTACAGTTTTGTAATATCATTTGGTGAATTCAAGCCGGACGACCAGGGCCCGGATGGAAAGACCTCCTATAGATACAAGTATGATAAGCGGATGGTTTTCCTGGCCATAAGTAACGATGATCCATCGGATGTTGAGGTTGGCATCAAGGATATGGACGCCGAGATGAATCGTGAAAATTACCAGAACATTCTCACGGTGACCATGGGCATGGGAGGCGTAATGGGGAGTCAGACGATATTGCTCAATGGGGGGAACCAGTGGGATGTTCCAGAAATGCAGGATGATGAAATGTCGGGGACTGATCAGGTGTACGGATATGTTAGCACCTCCACCGGAACGAATGATGACCGGGTCCCACGCGCTTCCGAACTGGAGCTGATGAACTACCCTAACCCCTTCAACGGGCGCACCAATATAAGCTTCAAACTGGCGGGGGATGCGGCTGTTGATTTAACTGTTTTTGATATGCTGGGCCGGCTGGTCAGCAAAGTGCATTCAGGGAACCTTCCCGCTGGCGTGTATAGGTTTGGCTGGCCGATACAGTGCGGTGAGCCCGAACGAGTAAAGAGCGGAATATATATATATCATCTTAGTGTCGGTGGCGTCTCCGTAACGAAGAAGATGTTGTATTTAAAATAGCCTTTGAATAAAATCGACTTGAGCGCCGGGCTCTTTCTGAAGCTCAATTTAATTGGAATAAAATCATAACATTTAATATATTGTTTCCTGCTATGAAAAAAATACTGTTTATCTGTACGGGAAATTCCGCCCGCT
>CBDVBL010000431.1:0-2328 GCA_965372205.1 uncultured bacterium | reverse complement strand
CACACCAAATGGAACAATCCGATAATGATAGGGTATTACTGGGGAATTTTAGAGGAGGGAATTTATAATTTCGCCTCGGCGGCTTTCCGGGGAAAATTACATCAATACAATTCTTTCCCCAGCCATAATGGCCCTGGCGGAAGGATCGAGCAGTATCATCACACATACAACACCCTGGGCGAACCGGAACTGGAGATCAGAACCGCCGTGCCCCGGAATATGACAGTTACATATCCGTCGACTATCCCTGTCGGCACCAATATGATGGCGATCCATGTAACCGAAATAGGCGATTTCCCGCTTGAGGGAGCCTACGTAAATCTCTTAAAAGGCTACGGAGTCAACGAGGAGGTCTTCGTCGGCGGCCGCACCGACAGCGATGGCGATATCACGCTCGATTTTGCCACCTCCACGGAGGATACCCTGTTCGTAACCGTAACCGCCAGGAATTACATACCCCATACCGGTTACTCTCTCGTTGAGACGGAGCTGGTAGCGGTTGGAATCAGCGCCATAGTTCTCGATGATGACAACTCCGGCAATTCATCCGGCAACAGCGATGGCAATGTCAATCCGGCTGAGACGGTGGAATTCGATATCACGCTCCGGAATTTCGGCAATTCGGTTACCGCCACCAATGTCCAGGCTACCCTGACCTCTCCGAGTCCGCAGGTGAACATCACCGTTCCCAACCAGAGTTATGGCAACATTTTTCCGGGCAATACGGCAGGATCGGGAAAATTCGCCGCCAGCTTTGCGGATAACATTCCCCAGGGTGAGCATTTCATACTGGAGCTGGAGATCACTTGCGATCAGGGAAGCTGGACGGCCGGGGTTCCGGTTGATATTAAATCGATGTATTTTCTACACCTCGGATCCTCATTTCCCGGCAATCCCAACGACAGGCTCGATCCCGGAGAAACGTCATCCTTTGTTATCACACTACAAAACATTGGCGAGCTGGCCGGGACATCTTTGACAGGCCAGTTGACAACCGCAGATCCGGGTATAAACATACCAGACGGCACGGCCGATTTCGGTAACATTGGTATCGGCGAGACCGGCTCCAACAGTTCTTCTCCGTTCACCGTGGAGGTTGACTACAATGTATATAACGGTCATAACGTAAATTTCGGTCTGGAGCTAACCTCGAGCAACGCTACGGTGGCCTCCAGGGTGATTTCCGTTGTCATCGGAGCGGTCTCCACCTTCGATCCGGTTGGTCCCGATGATTACGGTTATTATATGTATGACAACACCGATGCGGGTTACGATCCGATGCCAATTTACGACTGGGAGGAGATCAGCCCTTATGCGGGCGGCTTCGGCACCAGGATCATTTTCCCCCACAACACCGACGATGACGCGGCGGTCGTCTCGCTGCCGTTCGATTTCGTCTATTATGGCCAGAGTCTTGATTATATGCTGGTCTGCATCAACGGATTTGTGGCGTTCGATACGTCCACTTACGATATGGGAGGAAGCCGTTGGTCGAATTCCCACAACATGCATATTCCAGAGCTTGGCGCTCCACGGGGCCTGATTGCGCCTTACTGGGACGATCTCGAGTATTCCGGCAATAACGGTGTTTTCAGGTATCATGATACCGGCAACCATCGTTATATCATCGAATGGAAGAATTGTACTCATGCAAGGACGGGTTCCTATCAATCATTCCAGATGATGATCTATGATCCGGATTATTATCCGACTCCAACCGGCGACTCGGAAATACTGTTCCAGTATCAAACGGTCAATAACGACGACCATAATAACTGGGGTTATCCTCCTGGGGAGGAGCCGGGCCTTTACTGCACGGTGGGATTCCAGAACCTTGAGAACAATGACGGATTGCAATACACATTCGATAATCTTTATCATCCCGGAGCCGCCATCCTGTCGTCTGGGCGTGCCATAAGAGTAGTTACGGTTCGAGGCGATGCCTGCGAATATACTCCGGGCGATTGCGACCACAACGGTGAACCGGCGACGCTTCCGGACGTCATTGCCATGATCGGTATGTATCGTGGTACAGTGGTGCATCCTTACGAGTGTGACTGTCCACCTCACGGAGACACCTTCGGTGCTACTGCTGACCCGAACGGCAACTGCATTGCTGACGAGCTCCCGGACGTAGTTGCCGAGATCGGGATTTACAGAGGCACTGTTGAAGCTCTCGGCTGTTCGGATTGCCCGGGTTCTCTAAGGCTGTTGCCGGGGCAAGATCAGCCGCTGGTAATACCGATCCTGAAGTCCAAAATCAAGATTAGCAAGGGAAAGACGGCGGATTAAGGTCAAGGTCATAATCTCAAAAAAAAGGAAAAGGGG